>DASQLE010000472.1:0-4166 GCA_035630175.1 Beijerinckiaceae bacterium | reverse complement strand
GCAAAAGGCGTAGAGGACGACGTCCCTCATGCTGCGGGTGCGCCGGACCGCGAGCCCGGCGACGAGCGCAAACAAGGTATAATCGCCGAGATGGCGGAGGAGGGCGGTCGTCACATCCTCGAGGCTGCGGAGGCCGCCGCTGACCTGGCCGGCGAGCGCGATGTCGGCGAGATGCGCCGCCGATGATCCCCACACAGCCTCGACGATGAGGATCGCCGCCGCCGTCACGATAAGGGACAGCGCGGCCAGGGCGCGCTGCGCAGGAGCGGTCAGAAGGATCGCCAGGAAGGCCAGCCCGACCAGCCCGTAGCTGATCTTCAGATACAGCATCGCCCCGACCAGAAAAGCGGCCGAGAGCGCGTCCGGCCAGAGCTGGCGCGGCGCCGGCCGTTTCGGCGGCAGCGCCATGACGAGCAGCGTCGCCAGGAGAACCCAGCCGAGCCGGTTGTAGAACATGGCGAAGGAGAGGGACGTGACGCCCTCTCCGAGATTCACCGGGGCCGCCGCGATCAGGAGCAGGAACGCCGCCAGCGGCAGCGCGATGACGGGGGTCAGGCGTGAGGTGAGGACGTGCGCCACGACCGGCGCAGCAAGGAGGAGAAAGACGGCGATGCCGACCGGCATGGCGCCGCCGAGATGTCCGGACAGGAGGAGCCCGACGGCCGGGATGTAGTAGACGAGGGGGCCGAGGGCGGTGTGGAAGTCGCGGTTGGGCACCTGGCCGGACGCGACCCGATGGGCGCCGTCGAGAAAGATGAACAGGTCGTTGACGTAAGCGGTCGTGACGGTGCGGCCCGGCCCGGCGAGCAGAGCGGCCGTGGCCGCGGCCATGCACAGGATCACGAAGAAGGGATGTCGCCACACGCGCGCAAGGCCGGTTGCCGCGCGCCGTCCCATTTTCAGCGCACCCGCCGGCGATGGACCGTCCAGCGTTCGGTTTCGCGTGCCGGCTCGAAATGGGCGGCGATAGCGGGCCCGTAGATCTGCCGCAATCCGCCGATCGCCCGCGCCGAGCCGGGCTGATCGATCGGCCGCTCGTCGCCGGGAGGCGCTTTCGGCTCCATCACCACGTCCACGTCGGCGAGCAGGCGCTCGGGCGGGACGAACGCGTCGGCGTCGACGGTGCGCTCCCATCGCAGCCCCGGCGCGTCGCCGCGAGCCGGCGCGAGGCCGAGCCCGGCGGAGAAGGGATTGGCGTGATCGAGCACGAAGACGCCGCGCGGCGGTCGATCGAGCGACGCAAGCGCCTGCGCTCCCTCTCGGAGGGACGCAAGATACTCCGTGGCGCTCTCGTGCTCGCCCCACGTCCACAGATGGACGAGGCGGACGCCTTGCGTTTTGGCCAAACCCGCCTCCTCTCCGGCACACGCGGCGGCGATCCCAGCATGCAGGCCGAGCGCGATGAGGCCATGAGCGATCGTCGGCAGAACCAATACCAGGGAGAACAGGGGAGCACCGAGCCCGACCGGCCATGGCGCAGCCTTGCGCGCGTCAGGCGCATCGTCCTCGCGCGCGAGCCGCTCGGCGGCGACCGCAGCGCCGGCATAGAGGCTGACGATGCCCCAGCTCTGGAGATTCTGGTTGATGAGAAGAAACCCGGCCAAGGCACAGAACAGGAAGAAGACGAGGTCCCATATGCGCCGTGTCCGCCGCAGGGCGAGCCCGGCGACGAGCGCGAAAAGGACGTACTCGGCGAGATTGCGAAAGAACTGCTCGGCGATCTGTCCGGCCGTGCCGCGCAGACCGCCGCTGACCTCGGCTGCGAGGGCGAGATCGGCCGCGTAGACTGCCGACGAGCGCCATAGCGCTTCCACCGCCAGCGCCGCCGCGACGATCACCGCCAGCGCCGTCGCGGCCCAGCGGCGCTCACCTGCATCGAGCAGCAGCAAACCGAGCAAGGCGACGGCCGCCACGGCGTAGGTCGCCTTCGTGTAGAGCATGACGAGGACGAGCAGCGCGGCGGCGAGCGCATCGAGGGTGGCCCCGTAGCGGCTGAACCGCAGCGGCGGCAACCAGAGGACGAGCAGGGTCCCGAGGGCCGCCCAACCGACTCGGTCGTAGAATCGGGCGAAGGACAGGGAGGTGACGGTCTCGCCGAGATTGATCGGCGCCGCGGCGATCAGGATCAGAAAAAGCCCGAACGGCACCGCGATCGTCGTCCGCAGCCGCGAGCCGAGGACATGCGCCACCGCCGGCGCGAGAAGCAGAACGAAGAGGGCGCTGCCGATCGGCATGGCGCCGCCGAGATCGCCCGACAGGACGAGGCCGGCCGCGGACAGATAATGCGCAAGCGGCCCGAGCACGGTGTGGAAATCGCGGCTCGGCACCTGCCCCTCAGTGACACGATGCGCCCCGTCGAGGAGAACGAACAGATCGGGCAGGTATTTGGTCGTCACCGTGACGCCCGGCGCGGCGAGAACGAGGGCGCAGGCTGCCGCCGCCCCAAGGATCGTCAGAGCCGACGCATTGCGACGCGCCCATCCGCGAGCCGCCGCGTCCGCGTCGAGCTCACCCCACCGCCGGGCAGGCAGCCGGCGCGCCGCCCTATCGGCAACGGTGCTCATCGCGCGACGACGCTCTGCCGAACCGGCAGCGCGGCGTGGAAGTCTCGGTTCGGCACCTGGCCGGAGACGATCCGGTGGGCGCCGTCGAGAAAGATGAAGAGGTCGTTGAGGTGTTTCGCGACGACCGTCCCGCCCGGAATGATCAGCAAGAGGGCGCAAGCAGCGGCGAGCGCCAGCACGGCAGGCGCGGCCGCTCCCGTGCCCTCTGTCGGGAGCGCCGCCAACAATCGCCGTCCCGGGCGGATCACAGGCGCAGGCGCTTGAAGAGCTTCTCCGGAAGAAGCGAGATAACCGTCATCACGATACGCCATGGGCCTCGCACGTAGATCACGTCGCCGCCGCCTCCCTCGGCCGCGGCGTAGATGGCAGTTCCGACCTCCGAAGGCTCGGCAGTGAGCAGCGGCGGCAGCTTCATCGCGGACGTCATCCGGGTGCGGACGAAGCCCGGCTTGACGGTAATCACCCTAACGCCGGCCGGCGCGAGACGGTTGCGCAGCCCCGACAGGAACGCCGTGAACCCGGCCTTGGCCGAGCCGTAGACGTAGTTCGAGCCACGGCCGCGATCGCCGGCGACCGAGCTGACGCCGACCAAGGCGCCGGAACGGCGCGCCGCGAAACGCTCGGCGAAAAGGCCGAGCAGCAGCGCCGGTCCCTCGAAATTGGCGCGCAGGACGCGGGCGGCGTGTTCGAGGTCGCCTTCGGCGCGCGCCTGGTCGCCGAGCTCGCCGACAACCGAGACCACCGTATCCGGCAGCACCGGCAAGCCGTCGACGAAGCTCAGGAAGCTATCCGTGTCGAGCACGTCGAGCGCATGCACCGACACGTCCGCGCCGGCTCGCGTGGCGATGTCGTCGGCGCTGCGGCGTCCGGCTTCGGCATCGCGCGCCGTCAGCAGGACGCGCCAACCGGCGGCGGCATAATGAAGGGCGGTGGCGCGGCCGATATCGGACGTGCCGCCGAGGACGAGAAGCGTCTTGCGGGTCTGCATCATACGGCAAGCCGTGTGGAAAGGCGCGAGGCGATGCGGCCGTCCGCGCCGACGGTGCGGCGCAGCTCGCGAAAGGCCGGCAGGCCGGGATAGCCCGCCTCGAAGGTGGCCGCCGACTGGCGTGCGTCCTTGGCGAGATACAGGCGCCCGCCCGCCTCGACGACGACGCCGTCGAGCTCGTCGAGGAGCGCCAGGACGTCCGCCGTCGCAGGCAGGTCGAGCGCCAGGGTGAAGCCCTGCCGGGCGAAGGCGATCGTGCCGGAACTGTCGCCAAGCTGCTTGAGCACGGCCAGGAACGAGGCGCGACCGCGGCGGGCGATGCGCTCGACGATCTCGCCGAGCGCCGCCCGCGCGGCAGCCGGCGGGATGACGCACTGATACTGCACGAATCCGGCGCGCCCGTAGATGCGGTTCCAATCGGCAATGCCGTCGAGGGGGAAAAAATAGGGGTCCCAATGCACCAGGGCGGGCTCGCCCGCCCGCCTCGCGCCGCGGCGGAAATAGAGCTCGTTGAAAGCCTTGATGGAGGCATGGTTGAGCATCCCGCCCGGCAGGTCGAGCGGCACCGCGAGACGGCCTGGCCGCGCCGGCGGAAAAGGCTCGGCGCCGGGCCG
>DASQLE010000471.1:0-8318 GCA_035630175.1 Beijerinckiaceae bacterium | reverse complement strand
GGCGCGTCCTCGAGGATACGCGCATGGAACACCGGCGGCACGTCGCGGCTGCCCGGAATCTTGTAGGTCGACGGGCCGTGCGTGCGCAGCCGCCCGGCCTCGTCCCACCATAATTCCTCTGTCGTGAGCCAGCCGAGGCCTTGTACGAAGGCGCCTTCGATCTGGCCGAGATCGATGGCCGGATTGAGGGAGCGGCCGCAATCCTGGACAAGCTCGGCGCGCAAGACGCGCATCTCGCCGGTCAGCGTGTCGATCGCGACTTCCGTCGCGGCCGCCCCATAGGCGAAATAGTAGAAGGGGCGCCCGGAGCCGGTCGCCGGGTCCCAGTGGATCTTCGGCGTGCGGTAGTAGCCGCTGGCCGAGAGCGACACGCGCCGGTCCCAGGCGAGGGCCGCGAGCTCGGGGAACGCGAGGCTGCGATTGCCGGCATAGATCCGATTCGCCGCGAAGCTGATATCGTCGCGGGCCACGGCGAAATGCTCGGCGGCGACACCCGTCATGCGCGCCTTGATCTGCCGGGCGGCGTTGAGCGCCGCCATGCCGTTGAGGTCGGATCCGGACGAGGCCGCCGTCGGCGAGGTGTTCGGCACCTTGCCCGTGCTGGTGGCCGACAGGCGGATATGGTCGATGTCGATCTGGAAGACCTCGGCCACGACCTGCGCCACCTTGACGAACAGGCCCTGGCCCATCTCCGTGCCGCCGTGGTTCAACAGCACGCTGCCGTCCGTATAGACATGGACCAGGGCGCCCGCCTGGTTGAGCGCCGGACGGTTGAACGAGATGCCGAACTTGACCGGCATCGTGGCGAGCCCCTTCTTGATCACGGGGCTCTCGCGGTTGAAGGCGTCGACAGCTTGGCGCCACTCCGCGAGGTCGACGGCGCGGTCGAGCTCGTCCATCACGGCCGCGATGATGTTGTCCTCGACCTGCATGCCGTACGGTGTCACGTCGTTGCGGCCGATATCGTAGAAGTTGTGGCGGCGCACCGTCTCGCGCGGCAGCCCGAGCGTGCGTGCGATGGCATCGATGACCGTCTCGATCGCCAGCATCCCTTGCGGCCCGCCATAGCCGCGGAAGGCGGTGTTGGAGACGGTGTTGGTGCGGCAGGCGAGCCCGCGCAGGCGGACGTTCGGCAGCCAGTAGCAGTTGTCGGCGTGGCACAGGGCCCGCGTGACCACGGCCGGCGTGTGGTCGGCGACGTTGCCGCCATTCGCCGCGAGAGTGAGATCGAGCGCCAGGATGCGGCCGTCCGCGTCGAAGCCGACGTCGTAGCGGATCAGGAAAGGGTGGCGCTTGCCGGTGGCGAGCATGTCGTCGTCGCGGACTAGGCGCAACTTGACCGGCCGGCGCGCCGTCCAGGCGAGCAGGGCGGCGATGCCGGCGACCATCGTCGCCTGGCTTTCCTTGCCGCCGAAGGCCCCCCCCATGCGCCGCACCTCGGCGATCACCGCCGCGAAGGGCACGCCGAGAAGATGGGCGATGCCGTGCTGCACCTCGGTCGGATGCTGGGTCGACGAGAGCACGTGCATGTCGCCGGTCTCGCCGGGCGTCGCGAGGGCGATCTGGCCTTCGAGGTAGAAGTGGTCCTGGCCGCCGCAGCGCACCTCGCCGGCCAGCCGGTGCGCGGCCTCGGCGAAGCCGGCGGCGAGATCGCCGCGGGCGATCGTCTGCGGCGGGCAGACGTAGTCCTCGCATGCGACCGCCTCCTCGACGGTCAGGATTGCGGGCAGCGGCTCATAGGCGATGGCGACGAGCTTCGCCGCCGCGCGCGCCTCCTCCAGGGTCGCCGCCGCAACCGCGGCCACCGGCTGGCCGGCATAGGTGACGCGGCCGGCGGCGAGGAGCGGCTCGTCGCTGCGGATCGGCGCGATGTCGTTCTTGCCCGGGATGTCCGCCGCCGTGACGACGGCGACGACGCCCGGAGCGGCGCGGGCGCGGGAGCCATCGACCGAGAGAATGCGGGCGTGCGCGTGGGGGCTGAGCACCAGCGCGGCTTCGAGCGTGCCGCGCGCGGTCGGGACATCGTCGACATAGAGCGCCTGGCCGGTGACATGGCCGCGGGCGCTGTCGTGGCGGACGGAGGCGTGCACGCCGCCGCGGATGCGCGCGAGGGGCGCCGTCATAACGCCTCCAATCGGATGGGCGCCGTCGGGCTGCCCGTCTCCAGCCGAAACCGCCGGACGAGGCCGGCGGCGGCGCGCAGGCGGTAGGCGGCGCTGCCGCGGTGGTCGCTGAGCGGCCGGAAATCCTGCGCCAGCCAATCGTCGATGTCGCCGGCGGGCGCCGACCATGGCCGTCCGGCCAATGCCCCTTCAAGGGCGGCGGCGCGCTGCACGCGGGCGGCCATGCCGCCGAACACCGCGTGCAGGCTGCTCACATGGTCGCCGTCGCGCTCCAGCCGGAACGCGGCCACCAATGTGGAGATGTCCTGGTCGAAGCGCTTGGAGATCTTGTAGGCGGCAAATTCGCTGCCGGGAGGCATGAGGGGGATGCCGATGCGCTCGATGATCTCGTCGGCCGCGAGACGGGTGGCGCGGTAGCCGGTGATGAAGTCCTCGACCGCGAGCACCCGCGTCCCGCTCTGCGAGCGCAGGCGCACGCTCGCGCCGAGGGCGACGAGGCACGGCAGCGTGTCGCCGATCGGCGAGGCGGTGGCGAGGTTGCCGGCGAGGGTGCCGAGATTGCGGATCTGGCGCGAGCCGAGGCGGCGCAGCAGCGCGGCGAAAGCCGGGAAATGACGGTTGAGATGGGGAAGGAGATCGGTATAGGTTGCGGCGCCGCCGATCTCGATGCCGTCGGGCGTCTCGATGATCTGCCGTAACTCTGCAACAGCAGCGGTCGAAAGCGTAAGGGGCCAGCGCTCGCGGTCCTTGCTCACGCGCAGACCGAGATCGGTCCCGCCGGCCAGCACGACCGCGTCGGGATGCCTGGCGCGCAGCGCCAGCAGCTCCGCCAGCGTTGCCGGAGCGAAGAAGGTCTGGTTCTGCGCCCGATAGACAGGGGAGCGCGGCTCGAGTGCCTCGCCGTCGCCTGCCGGCGAGGCTTCCGGCAGGCGGCGGCAGGCATCGACGATGGCGCGGTAACCGGTGCAGCGGCAGAGGTTGCCGGCAAGGGCCTCATGGATCGCCTCGTCGCTCCGCGCGCCACCATCATCCTGCAGGGCAACCATCGCCATGACGAAGCCGGGCGTGCAGAAGCCGCATTGCGTCGCATCCGCATCGAGCAGGGCCTGCTGTGCCGGATGCAGCCTGTCGCCATCGGCGACGCCCTCGACCGTCAGGACGGCCGCGCCGTCTAGCTGGGCTAAGACCATCAGGCAGGAATTGACCGCCTCGTAGCGCAGAGCGCCGTCGCGCACGCGTCCGACCAGGATCGTGCAGGCGCCGCAATCGCCTTCGGCGCAGCCCTCCTTGGTGCCGGTCAGGCGCGCGCTCGTGCGCAACCAGTCGAGCACGGTCATGGTCGGGGAGGCGGCGCTCTCGGCGCGCGGCGCTCCGTTGAGGAGGAAGCGCACGGCCATGACCGTTCAGGCGGCGGCGCTCATGGAAGAGCGGAACGCCCAGCGCGTGAAATGCTGCTCGACGGACGCAAACAAAGCATACATGGCGATGCCCTCCACGGCGAGCAGGAGGAGCCCTGCGAAGACCAGCGGCATCTGGAAGTTAGACCCGGCCTGCACCATGAGGAAGCCCAGTCCGGCATTGGCGGCGATGGTCTCCGACACCACCGTGCCGACGAAGGCGAGGGTGATGGCCACCTTCAGCGCGCCGAAGAGGTAGGGTTGGGTGCGCGGGATCCCGACCTTGATCATGATGTCGAGCTTGCGGGCGCCGAGGGCGCGCAGCACGTCCTCGAGCTCCGGCTCCATGGTGGCGAGCCCGGTGGCGACGTTCACGACGATCGGGAAGAACGAGATGAGGAAGGCGGTCAGGATGGCCGGGATCTCGCCGATCCCGAACCAGATGACGAGGATCGGCACGACCGCCACCTTGGGGATCGAGTTGAAGCCGATCATCACGGGGTAGAGGCCGCGATAGATGGTGCGCGACCAACCGACGACGAGGCCAGGATGACGCCGAAGGCGACCGCGAGGGCAAAGCCGACCATCGTCGTCCACAGGGTGACGAAGGAATGCCGCGCCAGGGGCTGCCAATACTGCACGATGGCCGCAAAGGCGGCCGAAGGGGCCGGCAGGATGAAGGGGTCGATCCGGAAGATGAGGCAGGCGGCCTCCCAGACCACGAACAGGCCGATCGTGAACAGCCACGGCGAGAGGCGCTCGAGGGTCGTCATGCCTTGCGCACCTCGGCCTTGCGCACCTCGGCGATCTTGGCGCGCAACTCGTGCACGATGTCGACGAAACGCGGCTCGAAGCCGATCTCGAGATCGCGCGGGCGGGGCAGGTCGACGGATTTGGTCATGACGATGCGGCCGGGCCGCGCGCTCATGACATGCACGTTGTCGGCGAGGAACGCCGCCTCGCGGAGGTCGTGCGTGACGAGGATGACCGTGAAGCCGATCTTCTGCCACAGGTCGCGCAGGACGCACCACAGCTCCTCACGCGTAAAGGCGTCGAGGGCGGCGAAGGGCTCGTCCAGCATCAGCAGCGCCGGCTGGTGGATGAGGGCGCGGCACAGGGAAACGCGCTGCTGCATGCCGCCGGAGAGCTCCCACGGGTAGCGGTCCCCGAACCCCTCGAGGCCGACGGTTGCGAGCAGCGCCCGCGCCTGCTCGCGATAGTTGGCTTTTTCAGCGCGGAAACGGCGCCGGTGCGGCTCGACGATCTCGAGCGGCAGGAGGACGTTGTCGATGACCTTGCGCCAGGGCAGCAGGTTCGGGTTCTGGAAAGCCATGCCGGCGATCTTGACCGGCCCGCGCACCCGGTCGCCGAAGATGACGATCTCGCCGGTATCCGGCGGGACGAGCCCGGTGACCAGCTTCATCAGCGAGGACTTGCCGCAGCCGGACGGGCCGACGACGGCGGCGAACTCGCCGCGGCGGACGGCGAGGGTCGTATCCTGCAAGGCGAGGACGCCGCCCGACACGCCTTTATAGGTGAGCGTCACCCCCTTGATGTCGACGAGGGCGGTCGTCGCGCCGGCCTCGGGCAAGGGCGTGCCGCGATCGTCGTCGCGACCGCGAGCGGCCGGCGCGCGCGTGTCCGACGCGGACAGCAAAACCTCGCTCAAAGCTTCCGTTCGGCGGCCGGCGGCAGATACTGGCTCGTGAAGATGTCGGCCGCTTTGGGCCGATTCTTGAACTCGTAGGTGACGGCGATCTGGTCGATCGATTTCTCCAGCCGGCTCATGTCGACGTCGCCGAGGCCGTTGGCCTGCACCCAGGGCGTCACGAAGTTGTCACGCAGCGACATCTTGAGGCGCTCGAGCTCGATCTTCTCGTCGCCGGTCTCGTTGCGCTTCATCACCGACTTGATCGCCGCCTCGGGGTTCTTGGCCGTGTCGATGACCCCCTTGATGGTGGCGCGCACGAAGCCGGCCACGATTTTGGGGTTGGCCTTGGCGAAGTCGGGATTGACCATGATGGCGTTGCCGTAGAGCACGAGTCCATGGTCGGCCATCAGCATGGTCCTGATGTCCTCGGGCTTCAGCCCCTTCTGCAGCAGGTTGAAATGCATGGAAAAGGAGAAGCCCGTGATGGCGTCGACCTTGCCGTCGGCGAGCATCGGCTCGCGCACCGGGAAGCCGACATTGTCGATCTTGACCTTGCTGTCGTCGATGCCGTTCTCCTTCACGAACGCCTTCCACTGGGCGAAGGCGCCGTCGGCCGCGGGCGCGCCGAGCACCTTCCCCTCGAGATCCTTCGGCTTCGTGATGCCGGTCTTCGTGGTGGTGGCGATGGCGAAGGGCGGCTTGTCGTAGACCATCATCACCGCGGTCACGGCCTTGTCGGGATTCTGGTCGCGGAATTTCACCAGCGAGTTGATGTCGAAGAAGCCGAGCGGATAAGTGCCGGCCGCGACGCGCGCGATGCCGGCCACCGAGCCCGGGCCCGTGTCGATGGTGACGTCGAGCCCTTCGGCCTTGTAGTAGCCCTTGTCGATGGCGACGAAGTAGGGCGCGGCCGGCCCCTCGAATTTCCAGTCGAGCGCGAATTTGACGGCCGTCTGGGCGCTGGCAGCGCCTGCCATGAGGGCGCTCAGCCCGGCCGCCGCCACCAGGTGGGTCAAGCTCTGCCTGTTCATTTTTCGGTCCCCTCCGCACCGCCACGGGTGCCTTTTGCTCAGCAAGCGGCATACCAGGACATCGATCCGCAGCGATAGGCTCGGACCGTCGTCACACGCGCCTGCACGACAGCTCCGGATGCCCTCTCGGTGAGCAGGGGTGCCTGGTCGGTGGGCGATACTTGGCCCGGCGTCATGCCCTGTCAACACGGCACGGTAAGCCGCGAGCGCGCCGTGCCGGCCGCTTGCAGCGGCGTTCATTCGAGCGTTCTGCCCGCCGCGAGCCAGGCGGCGATGCGGGCGCGCTCCGCGGCGGTCATCTCCGTGACGTTGCCGGGCGGCATCGCATCCGAGCGAACCGCGAACAGCTCGATGAGCCTGGCATTGGCTCCGATGCGCGCCGGCGCGTCGAGCAGGACGCCCTTCGGCGCGGTCGCGATCCCTGCCCAGACCGGCTCGGCGGCGTGACACATGGAGCAGCGCGAGACGACGATCTCCTCGACGCCCGCGAACCCGACGCTTGCGTCCGCGGCTGCCGCGTCCGTGCGCGGGCCGGCGGCCGACAGCCAGGCGATCGCCGCCATGCCGGCGGCGGCCACGCCCCATGTCCACCAGGGGCTGCCTTTGCCCTCGTGCCGCGCGTTGAAGAAGTGGCGGATGACCGGCCCGATGGCGAGCACGATGGCGACGATCAGCCAGTTATAGCGAGTCGCGTAGAGCAGAGGGTAATGGTTGCTGATCATCAGGAAGACGACCGGCAGGGTCAGGTAGTTGTTGTGCACCGAGCGCTGCTTGCCGGCCTCGCCGAGCGCCGGATCGGGCTCCCGGCCGGCGACGAGGTCGGCGATGATCTTCTTCTGGTTCGGGATGATGACGGCGAAGACGTTCGCCACCATGATCGTGCCGACCAGCGCGCCGATCTGCGTGAAGGCGCCGCGTCCGCTGAACATGCGGGTGAACAGGTAGGTCAAGGCGACCAGAAAGACGTAGCCGACCAGCGCCAGGGCGAGCTCGCTGCGCCCGAGCGGCGAGCGGCATAGGGCCTCGTAAGCCAGCCACGCGACGGCGAGGCTGCCGAATGCCACCGCGGCGGCTTGCACGGGCGTCAGGTCAAGGACCGTCCTGTCGATCAGGAACAGATCGGCGCCCCAATAATAGACGACGACAAGCAGCGCGAAGCCGGACAGCCAGGTGGTGTAGGCCTCCCATTTGAACCAGGTGAGCTCGTCGGGCATCCGCGCCGGCGCCACCAGGTATTTGACCATGTGGTAGAAGCCGCCGCCATGGACCTGCCACGCCTCTCCCTTCGTGCCCGCGGGCAGGCCGGCTCGCGCGCGCAGGCTGAGATCGAGGTGGATGAAGTAGAACGAGCTGCCGATCCAAGCGATGGCGGCGACCACGTGCAGCCAGCGGAGGACGAGACTCAGCCATTCGGTGAGCACGGTCTCCACGACGACGCTGATCCTTCCCCGGTCGAAGCTGTCGTAACGGTGCCTAGCCGGCGAGCGCAAGCACCGCGTGGAGGAGGACGTTGGCGCCCTTCTCGCACTCGGCGGAGCTCGTGAACTCCGCTTCGTTATGGCTGATGCCGCCCTGGCTCGGCACGAAGATCATCGCCGTCGGGGCGACCGATGCGACGAGGCAGGCATCGTGTCCCGCCCCCGACGTCATGTCGCGGCAGGAATAGCCGAGCCCCTCCGCCGCGGCGCGGATCGTCGCGGCGACGGTCTTGTCGAACGTGATCGGATCCTTACGCCAGATGCGCTCGATCGACAGCGCGACGTTCCTATTCTCCATGACCGCGGCGGCGAGGCGGTCCGCGGCCGCGTCCATCCGCTCGAGGGCGGCGAGGTCCGGGTGCCGCATCTCGAGGGTGAAGCGGACCTCTCCGGGGATGGTGTTGCGCGACGAGGGCAGGATGTCGGCAACACCGATCGTGGCGACGCCGTCCGGACCCTCGTCGCAGGCGATCCGCTCGACGCCGAGGGCCAGCTCCGCGAAGGCGCAGAGCGCGTCCCGGCGCAGGCCCATCGGCGTCGAGCCGGCATGGCTTTCGCAGCCGACCGCGCGTGCATCCGACCAGATCATGCCCTTCGCCGCCGTGACCACACCGATGTCCTGCCGCGCCTCCTCCAGG
>DASQLE010000470.1:0-3260 GCA_035630175.1 Beijerinckiaceae bacterium | reverse complement strand
AACCGTGCGGAGATGTTCGCAGGCATCCGCCACGCCGGCGAAGCTCAAGGTCAAGGCTGAGCCCTTGAGCCGGTGCAGCGATTCGTCCGCGGCGCCGTGATCACCGCCCGCAAGAGCGGCCTCGATCTGCCGCATGAGCTCGGTCGCGCTCGTCCGGAACGAGCCCAGCAATTCCTCGAGCATCTCTTCGCCGAGCTCCTCCCGCAGCAGCTGCAACTGCTCCCGATCGACGAGATCGGAGCGGACCGCCGGCGCGAGCGCACTCTCGCCGGGATGGGCTCGCGGTCCGCGCTCGCTCCAGAGTTCGAGAAGGGTGAAGAGCTTGTCCCGGTTGACGGGCTTGCCGACGAAATCGTCCATCCCGGCAGCGAAACAGGCGTCGCGATCGGACGAGAAGGCGTTGGCGGTCATGGCGACGATGCGAACGCGAGACGCCTCGCCGGGCAGGGCCCGGATCGCCCGCGTCGCTTCAAGGCCGTCCATGCGCGGCATCTGCATGTCCATCAGGACGAGGTCGTAGCAGCGCGCCTGCGCTTGCGCGACTGCTTCGACCCCGTCGGCGGCGAGGTCCGCCTCATGACCCATCCTCTGGAGGATGCGCGCCGCCACGCGCTGGTTGACGTGGTTGTCATCGACCAGAACAACGCGCAGCTTGCGGGCCGGCATCTGGAGCTGCGGCCGTTGCCTGGCGGGGCGATCCGCCGCGACGACGCCGTCGAGAACCTCCGCAAGCGTTGTCGCCAGATGCGAGGGCTTGACCGCTCCGTCGATGACGCCCTCCACGGCGCCGGCGTGCCGCCCCGCGCCGAAGCCGAAGACGATCCACGGCGTCGACGCTGCCGCGCGGCGCGAGAAGCGCGCCTTCGGCAGGACCGAATGGTGCACAAGCGCAAGGTCGGCGCGGTCACGCCCGGCGCCATCGGGCTTCACAACCGTGAAGCCCTGGCTGACCAGAAGCGCCGCCAATGCCTCGCGGCCGGGACCGCCGGGCGCGGCCAGCACCACGCGCCGTCCGGCGCCAAAGGATGTCCGTCGCGGAGCATGGACGGCCGTGCCCTGGGCGGCCGGCAGCGGCAGTTCGAGCCAGAAGGTGCTGCCTTCGCCGGGCCGGCTGTCGAGGCCGATCCATCCGCCCATGGCGGCGGCGATGCGCTGGCTGATCGCAAGGCCGAGACCGCTGCCGCCGTAGCGGCGCGTCACCGACGCCTCGACCTGGCTGAACTCCTGGAACAGCCGATCGCGCGCGTGCGCCGGAACGCCGATGCCGGTGTCCTGCACCTCGAAGCGAACGACAGCACGATCGCCGTCGGAGCGCGGATAGGCCCGCAGCACGACCGATCCGGAATCGGTGAACTTGATGGCGTTGCCGATGAGATTGATGAGCACCTGACGAAGGCGCCCGGGATCGCTGATCACGCGCTGCGGCAGGTCGGGCGACGGCGCGAACACCACCAGGAGGTCCTTGGCGCGCGCCCGTGCCTCGACGATGTCGAGCACGGTCTCGGTGGTCTCGACGAGGTCGAACTCGGACGATTCGAGGTCGAGGCGCCCCGCTTCGAGCTTGGAGAAATCGAGGATCTCGCTGATCAGCTCGAGCAGCGTGTCGCTGCATTCCTGGATTGTTTCCACGTGATGCCGCTGCTCCGTCGACAAGGTCGTGTCGAGGAGCAGCGAGGCGGTTCCGACGACGCCGTGCAGGGGCGTGCGGATCTCATGGCTCATGGTGGCGAGAAAGGCCGCCTTGGCCCGATTGCCGGCCTCGCGCTCGGTCACGTCGGTGAAGGTCCGCACGACGCCGCCGCCGTCGAGGGGAACGGTGCGGGTCTCCAGGATCGTTCCGCTCGGCCGCTGGTGCTGATAGACCGGCGGCAAGGTTTGCAGGTCTCCGCCGTCAAGGTAGGTCCGGATGCGCCGCTGCAGCTCGTTCGGAGCGTGGACGAAGTCACCTCTGTCCCACAGGAACTGCAGGATGGCGCGGCAATGAAGCTCCGACGCCAGCATGCCGTCCGGTAACTCGAGGAGCTCCATGGCGCGCCGGTTCATGACCGGTACGCTGTTGTCGGACGCAACCATCATGATGCCCTGGCTCATGTTCTCCAGGGTCGCGTTGAGCCGAGCCGATTGCTCGGCATAACGGGCTTCGCTCGCGCACAGGGCTTCCGCAGCCTGATGGCGGAGCGTCACGTCGGTCAGGGTCCCGGTGCATCCCGTGATCGTGCGGTCGGCGTCCGTCGCCACCTGCACATGCGCTTCGAGCCACTTCTCGCTGCCGTCCCGCGCTATGCAGCGGATCTCGTAGACGGCGGAACCGCTCCCCTCGGCGGCGCGCTGGACGACCCAGCGCTGTCGAGCCCGGTCGTCCGGATGCACGAAGTCCGCGTGCGGGCGGCCGAGGGTCTCGTCCACCGCATAGCCCATGACCCTTGTCCAGGCCGGGTTCAGGAACGTGAAGGCGCCGCGCTGATCGATATCGAAGACCACCTGCTGCATGGTGGAGACGAGGCTGCTGTAGCGCGCCTCGCTCTGCCGGGTGGCCACGGCGGACGCGCGCAACGCGAGCTCGCGGCGCAGCTGGGTGGTGCGGCGCATCGAGACGGCCGTGAGAACCAAGCCGAGAACGAGAAGAACCGAGAAGACCGCGTCGAGTCGATAGGTCTCGTGCCGCTGCGCGAACGCCACAAGGTGGTCGAATCCGTCGAAGATCACGGCCAAAGCGGCGGCGAGCGCGCAGAACGCGACGACGGCGATCGTCTCGGTCCTGAGGGTGAGCCGGTCTATCCGCCTCTGCACATGCCAACTCATTTACGCGATACGAACACGAGGAGGGCGTGCGCACCTCGCCGATCCGCTGCCCGGATGCATCATCTCTTGGAAAGCCTAATCGGCCCTTAAGCCGCTGCGAGGTTCACTCGCCGGCCAAGGCGAGCTCGCTCATCACCGGCGCGATGGTCGGCCGCAGTCCGACCGAGATCCAGCCGCTTTCGCGATACGGCTGGCCGAGATCGATCGGGTGCCGCCGAACCTTGCTCGAGAACAGGTTGAAGACGTCGCCGCTCGTGAACATCGGCGCGTCGCCGCCCTTCGCCAGGAGCGAGCCGCCACCGTAGACGCTCCGGACCTGATCGCCGGCATAGCCGAGGAGCTCGAGGACCGTCGGCGCAATGAGGAAATGCGTGGCGCGGCCGCGGTTCGCCTCGGCGCCGGCGGCAAGCCGGGCGCGCAGGCCTTCGTCTCCCGCCATCGTCAGGAGCGGCACGAGC
>DASQLE010000469.1:0-5546 GCA_035630175.1 Beijerinckiaceae bacterium | reverse complement strand
AAGGCCTCCGGGCCCGGCGCCGACGACCACGACACGCGGCGTGCGGCCCATTGAGGTTCTCGGCAGAGAGCGGTCTCTGGCCGTCATCGACACCCTTCCGTCAGGACCGTCCCGACGACAGCGTGACACATAGACGAGCCGCTTTCGGGCCTTCAAACATGGTCATGTAATGCCGCAAACCGGTCAGGAGCTCGCATGCATGTCGCCAGGGGTAGGATCGCGCTGACCGCGTGCCAGGTGCGCATGGCGCGCGCCGCTTTGCGCTGGAGCATCGAGGAACTGGCGCGCCACTCGTCGGTCAGCGAGAAGACCATCCGGCGCATCGAGAAGGTCTTCGGCGTGCCGAACGTGACGCTCGACACGCTCGACAAGCTGCAGGCCTGCTTCGAGGCGCAAGGAATGACCCTCATCCCCGACGACGGCAGCCCGGACGGGCCGGGCGTGCGCTACGGCAGCTACCCCGGGCGTGTTATCGAGCGCGCGCCCGCACCTGCACGAGTGATGGCCGCGGAGTGACCGAGCGCTCCCGCACCGGCACGCGCATCTCGCCGCGTCGGCGCCACTCGCCGCGACGGCGCCACTTGGCTGCAAGGCCCGGATAGGCAAGCACGAAGCCGCCCAAGATCGCCCCCGCCAGCACGTCGGGCAGATAATGCCCGCCGCTTCCGATCGTGGCGATGACCACGGCGCCGTTGAGAAGCACGGCCAGCGGCCCGACCACGCGGATCGGCGCCAGCGCCCAGGCGGTGATCAGGGCGAGGCAGACGTGAAAGGACGGAAAGGTCGCAAGGCCGCGCATCTCCGTCAGGGCCAAGCGGGACGGCTCGCCGCTGCGCAGCCGCGACAGCGGTTCGAGATGCCAGGTCGCGCCGATCGTCTCGAGCTGCGAGGTGCCGCTGTCGAGGCCTTTGTAGAACGCGTAAGGGCCCTCGGCCGGGAAGAGCGCCGAGACGGCGATCACGGCGAGCAGGGTGATCGCGAACAGGCGCACGAACCGCCATAATCGCCCGAGCCGCCGCGAAGCGCTGAGCGCGATCACGACCAGCGCCACCTGCGGCCCGGTCGAATGGTAGGCGAGGGCGAGGCCGCGGGCGAGCGCGGGATGCGCGTCGAGGAAAGCGACGTGCGCCGGCCAATCGAAGCCGAGGGCCGCCTCCGCGGCGGCGAGATGCTGATCCACCAGCGGCCGCTCGAGCGTCGCCGCAAGATAATGCAGGACGGCGAGCGCGGTCGTGAAGGCGAGCAGGCACGCCGTCGAGAGAGCCATGGCGCGCAGCGTCGGCTCCGGCTTCACGAGCGTCCAGAACACGCCCGCCGCGATCAGCGTCGCGACGCAGGCGGCGACGATCGAGAATCCGAGCGGCGCGACAGAGATGCCGCGATACGCCAGCCATGCTCCGTCGACCGCGGCGATGGCGAGCGTTGCGGTCCAAAGGGCAGGATGCGGCGCCGCTAGCGCCAGCTTGGAAAAGCGCGTCATTGGTCTTAGGTGTGGCGCCTCTGCTCCCTGCCCCTTCGGCGGAACGCTCCTCCCCCACGCTCGTTATGCGACGCCACGATTGCCACTCGCCGGTCTCCCTGTCCCTCTCCGCTGGGAGAAAGAGATACGCACATCGATGAATTTGGTTCGTTCCGATCTCGGCCGCACCCTGGCGCTTGACGTGCCCCGCACCGGCTTTTGCGCGGAGCAGCATGGTCGCGGTCGCACCGACGCGGTTCGTTTCTGAGGCGGGGAGATGGGATCGCGAGAGCTCGACCGCGAAGCGGAGCGCGCGCTCGAGCGGCGCTCGCCGTTCGTGTTCGGCTTCTTCGTGCGCGTTTTCCGACGCACGCTCCTGCGCGATTTCCACGCCCTGCGCATCTCGCGCCGCGGCTTGCCGCCGGGCGCCGCGACGCCGCGGCTCGTGCTCTTCTCGAATCATCCGTCTTGGTGGGACGCCGTGGCCTGCGTGCTGCTGGCGCAGCGGTTCTTCCCGGGGCGTGCGGCCTTCGCCCCGATCCATGCCGACATGCTGAAGCGCTACCCGTTCATGGGCCGCATCGGCGCCTTCGGCATCGAACCGGAAGGGCGCGCCGGGGGCGCCGCCTTCCTGGCCGGCGCGCGGCGGATCCTCGCCGATCCCGAGGGGCTGCTGCTCGTCACGGCGCAAGGCCGCTTCGCCGATGCGCGCGAGCGCCCCGTCCGGTTGCGACCCGGCATCGCCCACGTCGCGGCGCTGCGGCCCGACGCGACCTTCGTGCCTCTTGCCCTCGATTACGTATTCTGGGACGAGCGCAAGCCCGAGCTCCTGGTCAGGTTTGGGGCACCCATCCCGGCGGCCTCCCTGGCGCAGAGGCCCGTCGCGGAGCGCACGGACACCCTCGCCCGTGCGCTCGAGGAGACGATGAATGCGCTCACCCTCGAGGCCATGACGCGCGATCCGGCAGCCTTCGACACTCTCTTCGCCGGCCGCGTCGGCATCGGCGGAGTCTATGATGCGTGGCGGCGAACCCGGGCCGCCCTGAAAGGCGAGCGGTTCTCGCCCGCGCATGGCGACGAGCGATGAGCGATTGGCTCCTTTGGACGACCTTTGCGCTGGCGGCCTTGCCGGCCGTCATGACGGTGGCGAACCTCCTTGTCCTCAAGCGCCCTCCTCTGCCTGCGGCGCCACCCTCGATCGCGATCCTGATCCCGGCGCGCAACGAGGCCGCCGCCATCGGCGCCTGCGTCGACGCGGCCCTGGCGAGCACCGGCGCCGACATCGAGGTGATCGTGCTCGACGACGGATCGAGCGATGGAACCGGCGCGATCGTCGAGGCGCGCGCGCGGGGCGACGCGCGCCTGCGCCTCGCCTCCGCGCCTCCCCTTCCGGCCGGCTGGAACGGCAAGCAGCATGCCTGCCACATCCTGTCCGGGCTCACGAGCCGGCCCGTCCTGCTGTTCATCGACGCCGACGTCCGCCTCGCGCCCGAAGGCGCCGCCCGCCTCGCCGCCGGCATGGCGATGGGCGGCGCCGATCTGATCAGCGGCGTGCCCCGGCAGCGGATGGAAAGCCTCGCCGAGCGCCTCCTGATTCCGATGATCAACGCCCTGATCCTCGGCTACCTGCCCGTCCTCATGATGCGCCATGTCGGCAAGGAGGCGCTCGGCGCCGGCTGCGGTCAGCTCATGATGGTGCGAGGCGAGGCCTATCGGGCGGCCGGAGGTCACGCGGCCATCCGCAGCACGCTTCACGACGGGCTCAAGCTTCCCCGCCTCCTCCGCCGTGCCGGCTTCAAGACCGATCTCGTCGACGGAACGGATCTCGCCGAGTGCCGCATGTATAGCGGCGTCCGCGATCTCGTCCGTGGGCTTCTGAAGAACGCCACGGAAGGCATGGCGAAACCGGTAGCCTTGCCGGTTTGGACCGTTCTCCTGTTCGGCGGGCATGTGCTGCCCTGGATTCTGCTGGCCGTGGCGCTCGCCGCGGGCTCGCCGGAGACCGTTGCCCTGACGGTGCTCGCCTGCGCTCTCCCGCTCGCGGCGCGATGCCTGCAGGCGCTCCGCTGCAAGGAGCCGCTCGGCGCGGTTCCGCTCCATCCCTTCGGCGTGCTCGCGCTCCTCGCGATCCAGTGGACCGCGCTCGTGCGGCGGCGGCTCGGCATCCAGACGGACTGGCGCGGTCGCGCGTATCAGGCCCAGGCCTGATGCTGGCTCCGGTCCCGGACTCGGATTCCTTGCTCGAGGCGTTTTCGCGCCAGAGGACGGCGTTTGAGCGCGATGGCGGCCTTTCGCCGGAAGCCCGCCGCGCCGGGCTGAGGACGCTAAGGACCGTTATCAAGGCGCGGTCCGACGACTTCGCCCAAACCGTCGCCGCCGATTTCGGCGGCCGGTCGCGGCACGAGACGCTGATCGCCGAAATCGGCGTTCTCCTCGGCGCCATCGATCACGCCTTGCCGCGCCTCGCGCGGTGGGCGAAGCCCGAGCGGGTGGCGGTCGGCTGGCGCTTCTGGCCAGCCCGCGGCCGCATCATGACGCAGCCGCTCGGGGTCGTCGGCGTGCTGGCGCCGTGGAACTACCCGGTGCAGCTCGCTCTCATGCCGGTCGTGGCGGCGCTCGCGGCCGGCTGCCGCACGCTCGTCAAGCCGTCGGAGCTGACGCCGGCCACGGCCGCCTTGCTCGCCGACACGTTGGCGGATTCCTTCGCGCCGGAGGTTCTCGCCGCCGTGACGGGCGGCCCGGAGGTTGCCGCGCGGATGAGCCGGATGCCTTTCGACGCGCTGATCTTCACCGGGTCCGGACGGGTGGGACGGCAGGTCATGGCAGCCGCCGCCGAGAACCTCACCCCGGTCGTCCTCGAGCTCGGCGGCAAGTGCCCGGCGATCGTCGACGAGACCGCCGACCTCGACGACGCGGCGGCGTCGATCATGGCCGGCAAGCTTCTCAATGCCGGCCAGACCTGCGTCGCGCCCGATTACGTTCTGGTGCCGCGCCGGCTCCGGCAGAGCTTCGTCGAGGCGTGCGGCGCCGCCGCCAGCCGCCTTTACCCCGAACCCGCCGGCCCCGATTACAGCGCGATCCGCGGCGACGCCGCTCGCCAGCGCTTGATCCGATTGCAGGAAGGGCTGCAGACGGTGCCGCTGTTCCCTGGCACGCTCGAGGCGCCGAAGCTCGCTCCCGTCGCCATCATCGATCCGCCGGATCATTGCGCCGTGATGCGGGAAGAGATCTTCGGTCCGCTCCTGCCGATCATCTCCTACGACACGCCCGATGAGGCGATCAGAGCCGTGAACGCCCGCCCGCGGCCGCTTGCCCTCTACTGGTTCGGCCGCGATCGCGCGAGGCTCGGCCCGATCCTCGAACGGACTCGATCGGGCGGCGTCGCCGTCAACGACACGGTGGTGCACGCGGCGATCGAGGCGCTGCCCTTCGGGGGCGTCGGCGCGTCCGGTTTCGGCGCCTATCATGGGCGTGCCGGCTTCGAGGCGTTCACGCATCGCCGCGCCGTTCTGCTGCAAAGCCGCTGGAGCGGAACGCGCTTCGCGCGCCCGCCCTACGGCGCGCTCGCCGACCGGCTCCTCAAGCTCCTCCTGCGCTGACCATCGTTGCCCGGAGACGCCGCATGACCCTCGCCGATTGGTGCATCCTGGCCGCGGCGCTTCTGCCTCTCGTCGCCCTGGCGCCTGCCAAGATGCTCGGCCGGCAGGATTACGACAACGCCCGTCCGCGCGCGCCGCATTTCTATGGTGAGGGGTGGCGCTCCCGCGCCTGGGGCGCCCACCTCAACGGTTACGAAGCCTTTCCGTTCTTCGCCGCGGCTGTGCTGCTCGCCGAGATGCGACAAGCGCCGCAGGGACTCGTCGATGCCTTGGCGATCGCCTTCACGGCCGTGCGCATCGGGTATGTCGGCGCCTATCTGTCCGGCCGGCCGCGCCTCCGGTCCGGGCTCTGGGCGGCCGGATTAGGGCTCAATATCGCGCTCATGGTCCTGCCGGCGGTCGCCGGCCGCTGATCGGCGAGCGCGGGACAAGGCCCTGCCGAGTTGAACCCCAGCCCGCCGCGGGCGTTCACATGGCATGGCAGGATC
>DASQLE010000468.1:0-2287 GCA_035630175.1 Beijerinckiaceae bacterium | reverse complement strand
TAGACGAAGCCGCCATCCGGCAGGGCGCGGAGCGCTTCGAGCGCGGCCGTCAGGCAGGCGTCGTTGCCGTGCGGCTTGATCTCGCGGCCGGTGCCGCGATGGGCGAAGATGTCGCCGATCTTGCCGACGCTCACCACCGCGCGCCCGGCCTTTGACAACACGTCGAGGATGGTGTCGGCCGGCGGCGGGATGGCGAAGTCCTTGCGGTTGCCGGTGCGCGTGAAGCCCGTCGTCGCGTCACCGACGAACGGCCGGGCGATGACCCGGCCGATTTGCAACGGATCGCAGAGGCGGCGGGCCGTGAGGCAGATCCCGTAGAGCCGCGCTAGCCCGAACGTTTCCTCGTGCGCGGCGATCTGGAAGACGCTGTCGACCGAGGTGTAGCAGATCGGCTTGCCCGTCTGCATGTGCTCGACGCCGAGCTCGTCGAGGATGTCGGTGCCGGAGGCGTGCTTGTCGCCGAGGATGCCCGGCAGGCCGCCCTCGCGCACGAGCGCCTCGGTGAGGTCGCGCGGAAAGGCCGGCTGCGTGTTCGGGAAATAGCCCCAACCGAATGCGACCGGCACGCCGGCGATCTCCCAGTGACCGGAGGGTGTGTCTTTTCCCTTGGAAGTCTCGACCCCGTAGCCCCAAGCGCCTGTGACGGCGCCACCCGGCTTGAGGTTCGGCGGCATGCGCCCGGTGGCGGCCTCGCAGGCGAGGCCGATGCCGAGGGCGGCAAGATGCGTCAGGCGCAGCGGGCCGAAGCGCAGCCCGTCGCGGTCGCCCTCGCCATGCGCGCAGGCTTCGGCGATATGGCCGAGGGTGTCGGCGCCCGCGTCGCCGTAGGCACCCGCATCCTCAGCCCCGCCGATGCCGACCGAATCGAGGACGATGACCAGCGCGCGGGGCATTCAGCGCCTCCACCCTCCCCTGGAGGGGGAGGGTCGGCGGAGCGCGCGCGAGCGCGATCCGGGGGGGTGGGGTGACACCGGCGTAGGACGAGCGCGACGGCGCCGTTGCTCATTATTTGACGAGGGCGTCACCCCACCCCGGCGATCCGCGCTGCCGCGCGGAGCGCCGACCCTCCCCCTCCTGGGGAGGGTGCGCGCGCGTCCATGACGCGTGGGGATCATTCCAGCGCGCTTCTCAGGTCGGCGATGAGATCGTCGGAATCTTCGATGCCGACCGAGAGGCGCACGAGCCCGTCGTCGATGCCGAGCGCCGCGCGCACGTCCGGCGGCACGGAGGCGTGCGTCATGATGGCCGGATGCTCGATCAGGCTTTCGACGCCCCCGAGACTCTCGGCCAGCGTGAAAAGCTGGGTGCGCTCGAGGAAGCGCTTGGTCGGCTCGAGCCCGCCCTTGACGCGCAGTGTGACGATGCCGCCGAAGCCGCGCATCTGGCGACACGCGAGATCGTGCTGGGGATGCGAAGAGAGGCCCGGATAGATCACGCCGTCGATGCGCGGGTGCCCGGACAAGGCTTCGGCGATGCGCAGCGCCGAGGCGCAGTGCCGCTGCATGCGCAGCGCCAGCGTCTTCAGGCCGCGATTGGCCAGAAAGCTGTCGAACGGTCCGGAGATGGCGCCGACGGCATTCTGCAAGAAGGCCACGCGCTCGCGTAGCGCATCGTCATGGCCGATCACGGCGACGCCGCCGACCATGTCGGAATGTCCGTTGAGATATTTCGTGGCCGAGTGCACGACGAGGTCGAAGCCGAATTCGAGCGGGCGCTGCACGTAGGGGCTGGCAAAGGTGTTGTCGGCGGCGAGCCAGACGCCGCGTCGCTTCGCAATGCGCGCGACGGTTTCGAGGTCGACGAGCTTCAACAGCGGATTGGTCGGCGTCTCGACCCAGACGAGCCGCGTCTCGGGCCGCAACGCCGCTTCGAGCTCGGCCGGACGCGTCAGATCGACATACGTCACGTCGAGGCCTGCAGAGCGCCGCCGCACCCGCTCGAACAGGCGGCGCGTGCCGCCGTACAGGTCGTCGGAGGCGACCACATGCGCGCCGTAGTCGAGGCACTCGAGCACCGTCGCCGTCGCGGCGAGGCCGGACGCGAAGGCGAAGCCCTGCGTGCCGCCCTCGAGATCGGCGATGCAGCGCTCGAACGCCATGCGCGTCGGGTTCTGCGAGCGCGCGTATTCGTAGCCCTTGTGGACGCCGGGACTCTCCTGCGCGTAGGTAGAGGTTGCGTAGATCGGCATCATGACGGCGCCCGTGGTCGGGTCCGGCGCCTGTCCGGCGTGGATGCAGCGCGTGTCGAAGGCGAGCCGGTTGCGGTCTCTCATGTCTCGCCGATCCGG
>DASQLE010000467.1:0-5549 GCA_035630175.1 Beijerinckiaceae bacterium | reverse complement strand
GGGTCCGGTCGCCGATGATTTGGCCCGTTTCATGGCCTTTGCCGGCCACGACCAGAATATCGCCCGCGCGAAGCTCCCCGACGGCTGTGCGGATGGCCTCGGCGCGGTCGCCGATCTCGCGGGCGCCGGGGGCGCCTTCGAGCACCTCGGCGCGGATTGCGGCGGGATCCTCCGAGCGAGGATTATCGTCCGTGACGATCACCACATCCGCCTTGTCATGGGCAATGCGTCCCATGAGCGGACGTTTTCCCCGATCCCGGTCGCCGCCGCAGCCGACGATGCAGAACAGCCTTCCCTTCACGAAGGGACGCAGGGCATCGAGCACATGGGTGAGCGCATCGGGCTTGTGGGCATAATCGACGATGCAGATGGCGCCATCGACCTCGCCCACCTGCTCCAGACGCCCCGACACACCCTTGAGGATCTTGAAGCCCTCGAGCACCGCGGCCGCACGGCCCTCGCCTTCGACCGCGAGCACGAGGCCCGCGGCGACGAGAGCGTTCTCGACCTGGAAGGCGCCGAGAAGCGGCAGAGTGGTGCGGATGGTTTTCCCAAACGCCTCGACGGTCAGCGCCTGCGAAAAGCCTTCCGCGCGCGCTTCGACGAGGCGCAAGGTCTCGCCCATGCTGCCGGTGGTGAGAAGCTTCAGGCCGCGATGGCGCACGCCCTGCAGGAACACATCCGCATAAGGCCCATCCGCATTGACGATGGCAGGCGCATCGCCCGGGAGCAGCGTATCGAAGAGCCGGAGCTTTGCCGCCGCATAGGCTTCGGTCGTGGCATGATAGTCGAGATGATCGCGGCCGAGATTGGTGAAGCCAGCTGCATCGAGGCGCACGCCGTCGAGGCGGCGCTGGTCGATCCCATGCGAGGACGCCTCCATCGCAAGGCGCGTCACGCCATCGTTCGCCAGGCGGTCGAAGCCCTCGTGCAGGGAGATCGGATCGGGAGTCGTCAGCGAGCCGTAGGCAGCGCCGTCGGAGGTGATGATGCCGAGCGTGCCGACGCTCGCCGACTTGTAGCCCAGATGCGCGAAGAGCTGGCGCGTGAAATCGGCGACCGAGCTCTTGCCGCTCGTTCCGGTGACGGCGACGATTTTGTCCGGTTGCTTCGGATAGAAGCGCGACGCTGCGAGAGCGAGAGTCCGGCGCACGTCGTTCACCTGCACATAGGCGACATGACCGGGCAGGTCCGCGGGTCGTGCCGCCTCGCCGACGACGGCGAGGGCACCTGCGGCAACCGCCTGCGGCACGAAGCTCATGCCGTCCACCTTCGTGCCCGGCACGGCGAAGAACAGGGTGCCCTGCTCGACCTTGCGGCTGTCGGATGCGATCTTCGAAACGGAAAGCGAGGCCTCCTCCCGGCCCCGCGCTTCGACGACCAGATCGCCGAGATGCTTGGCGGGCTCGCTCATCGATTGCTGCCCCAGGCGCCGAGGCGCGACATCAGCGGGAAAGGCTGCGCCGGCGGCTCGAAGCGCGGCGGCACGCCGAGCAGCGGCGCCACGCGCTCGATCACGTTGCCGGTCACCGGGCCTGCGTTCCAGCCTGCGGTCGAGAAGCCGTAGGTGCCTTCCACCGCCTGCGGCTCATCCATGATGGTGAGGAACACGTATTTCGGCTTGTCGGCCGGCACCACCGCCGTGAAGGTGGTGAAGTTCTTGTTCTTGGCGTAACGGCCGTTGATCACCTTCTCGGCGGTGCCGGTCTTGCCGCCGACGAAGAAGCCCGCGACGGAGGCGGAGCCCGCAGAGCCTTCCGGCGTCGATGCGTTGAGGCGCATCACATAGCGCATCGCCTCGCTCGTCTCGGGCTTGAGCACCTGCAGCGCGTTCTGCCGCGCCTCCGCTTCATCACGCTTGAGGACGGTCGGCTTGATCATCACGCCGCCGTTCACCAGCGCGCCGACCGCCATCAATGCCTGCAGCGGCGCGACGGCGAGGCCGTGGCCGAAGGCGATGGTCATGGTGTTGAGCTCGCCCCAGCGCGGCGGAACGATCGGCAGGGCGTTCTCCGGCAGCTCCGTCTCGAGGCGCGTGAGCTGGCCCATCTTGCGCAGGAAGGCCTTGTGCCCCTCGACGCCGATGCCGAGCGCCATGCGGGCCGTGCCGATGTTGGAGGAATGCACGAACACTTCCGGCGTCGAGAGGACGCGCCGCGTGGGATGATAATCGCCGATTGTGAAGCGGCCATAGCGCAGGCCCGAGCGCGCGTCGAAGGTCGAGTTGATGTTGTACTTGCCGGAATCGAGGGCCATGGCGACCGTCAATGCCTTGAAGGTCGAGCCCATCTCGAACACGCCGACATTGATGCGGTTGATCCGGTCCTTTTCGAGCGCATCGACCGGGTTGTTGGGGTCGTAATCCGGCAGCGACACGAGGGCGATGATCTCGCCCGTATTCACGTCCAGGATCGCACCGGCGGTGGCCTTGGCCTTGAACTTCGCCATGCCCTTCTGCAACTCGTCGCGCAGAGCATGCTGCACGCGCAGATCGAGGGAGAGCTGGATGGGCTTGAGATCGGCGGCGGAGATGTTGAAGCCTGCGCCGTTGAGATCCTGCAGGCCCATGCTGTCGATGTATTTCTCGATGCCGGCGATGCCCACATTGTCCACATTGGCGAAGCCGAGCACGTGTGCGGCGGCCTCCGCGTTCGGATAGACGCGCTTGTTCTCGGGCAGGAAGCCGACGCCCGGGATACCGAGGCGGTGCACCTCGGCCTGCTGGCGCGGCGTGATCTCGCGCTTGACCCAGACGAAGCCCTTCTTCGTGCCGAGCTTGTTGCGCAGGTCCGTGGCGTCGAGATCCGGCAGCACGGCCGTCAAGAGCTCGACCGCCTCGTCCTTGTCGATGATGTTGCGCGGCTCGGCGAAGACGGAGACCATCTTCACGTCGGTGGCGAGAACCTCGCCGTTGCGGTCGACGATGTCGGGACGGGCTGCGGAAATCTCGGACGAAGCGGCACGGCGCACCTCGCTCGTGTTCTCGCTCGTCACGGCGAGATAGACAAGCCGTCCGCCGATCAGGCTGAACAGGCCGACGAAGCAGGCGGCCGCGAGACCGACCCGCGACGTGCTCTTGTCGTGGCGCAGGCGAAACAGCTCACGGGCGTGACCGAGCACGCCGCGTTTCGGGGGAGGGCTTTTACCCTGCCATTCGGTTTGTTGCTCTTGCGACACGAGGCTCACCGTCTCGGAGTTTGGGTCGTCGGGGTGCGGGCGTTCGAACTTCTGTCCTTCGGCGTCGCCGTCGGCTCGAGAAGGCCGAGCGCTTCGAGCTTGCGTCCGATCTCGTCCTCACGCGAGGGCCGGTTCGGCAGGTCGGCCAGGCGCGCGAGCTGCTGGATCTTCAGGGGCTGGAGATCGAGGTGCTTGTCCACCGCCTCCTGGAGGCGATCGGGACGGTCGAGATATTGCCACTCGGCCTGCAGCACCGCGATGGCCTCGCGCTCGCGCTGCACCTGCGATTTCAGCTTCGCCACCTGCTCGACGTAATAGAGCGTCTCATACTTGATCGAATAGGCATAGCCTGCCGATGCGATGAGGACGGAGATGGCAATGATATGGAGCAGTCGGATCACCGGCGCCCTCCCCGTTTCTCGGCTGTCTGCGGCAGCTCGGCCAGCATGGCGATGGCGCTCAAAGGTTCCTGCGGCGGCGTGTCCGTGCGGGCGCCGGCCCGGAGCTTGGCCGAGCGCGCGCGCGGATTCTGCGCCATTTCCTGCTCGCTCGGTCCCACCGGGCCCCGTGTGATGGCATCGAACGTCGGTTCGGGCGCGGCTGCGGTCGGCAGATGGCGCGAGCCTGCCGGCGCGCGGCCGGTGCGGGCGGCGAAGAACTGTTTCACGATGCGGTCTTCGAGGGAATGGAACGTCACGACGACGAGGCGCCCGCCGGGCTTCAGGATGCGCTCCGCCGCATGCAGCGCGCGCACGAGTTCGCCGAGCTCGTCGTTGACGGCGATGCGCAGCCCCTGGAACACGCGCGTCGCCGGATGAATGCCGCTGGGCTCCTGGCGAATGAGCGATGCGACGAGATCGGCGAGCTGGCGCGTGGTCTCGAAGGGCTGGCGCCGCCGCATCTCGATGATGGCGCGGGCCACGGCGCGGGCGCGCCGCTCCTCGCCGTAGTGATAGAAGATGTCGGCGAGCTCGGCCTCGGAGGATTCGTTGACGAGATCGGCCGCGCTCGGGCCGCTTCTCTCCATACGCATGTCGAGCGGCCCCTCATTACGGAACGAGAAGCCGCGCTCGGCCTGGTCGATCTGCATCGACGACACGCCGATGTCGAGCACGACGCCGTCGAGCGCATCGAAACCCTGCGCCTGCGCGATCTCGTCGAGGTCGCCGAAGCGTCCCGGAACCAGCATCAGGCGTTTCTTGAACTTGGCGGCCAATGAGGCTCCACCCGCGATCGCATCGGGATCGCGGTCGATGGCGACGACCTTGTTCTGAGGATGGGCATCGAGGATGGCGCGCGTATAGCCGCCTGCGCCGAACGTGCCGTCGATGAAGGCGCCGCCGCGCTTCGCATCGAGAGCCGTACAGACCTCCACCAGGAGAACGGGAACGTGACGGGACAGTCCGCCAGCGGCTCCGGCTCCTGGGCCGTCGCCGCGTCCCGTCATCGCTCCCGTTCTCCCGGTGAGGTATTCTGCACTGTACGCAACTCCACCATTCGGCTTCCCAACGTCTTCTTCAGGTCTCGGACCTTCGTGCGCGCCTCCTCCAGATGCGCACGGAAGCGTTCGGGCTCCCAAATCTGGAACTTGTGACCGAGTCCGACGAACGTCACCGTATCGCCAATCCCGGCATGCACTTTTACCGTATCCGTCAGGATGACACGCCCTTCCGGATCGACCTTCAGAATCTCGCTTGTCCCGAACAACGCCGTCGACAGCTGATCCCGCTCGTCCGAATAAGGCGACAGCGTCGACAAAAACGCATCGATCTCGTTCAGAAGCACATTGCCGCCTGCGTCCAAGGCCGGCGCGTCGAGCGCCGGATGTACGTAGAGCCCCTCGAATCCATCCTTGGCCAAGACGGCCCGGAAGGATGCGGGGATCGACACACGACCCTTCGAATCCAACTTGTTCGTAAAATTGGACACGAAGCGGTTCATTGGCCGCAGCTCTCGCGCTCCCGATTGTCAGCCCCCCGGCGGATCTTGAGGATCCGCCACCCGCAGCCGGTGATGACGCTACGTTCCGAAACAGCACGTCAGCAATTCTTGAGTGCTTGACGCCCCCTTCGGAAGACACCGTCGACGGGATGAATTGGGATAACATGGGATAATATGGGCGTCAACGGAACGGGGATGGAGTGCACGCCTCGTGGCATGTGTTCCCCATGAGACGCATTTACGGTTAATGAATCGTAAGCGGGGCAACGGTTTGCCCCGCTTTCTTGCAATTTCTAACCTGTGGAAAGATGGCGTCAGCCGGCCTGTAAGCCGGGTTCTGTAGGGCCCGGAGCAGGCTCCGGGCTGGCGGCCATTCCTCTGGGACGGTCGTTGCCGACCGCCTCGAGCAACCAACCCGGGCGACGGCCTGG
>DASQLE010000466.1:0-2241 GCA_035630175.1 Beijerinckiaceae bacterium | reverse complement strand
GATTTCCTGGACCTTGCCCTGCAGCTCGGCGCGAAACGGATCGGGATCGCGCACGCGCAGTATTACGGTTGGGCGCTGCGCAACCGCGGCGCCCTGATGCCGACGCGCGAGCAGGTGAGCGAGGCCGTGCGCCTCGTCGCGGAGGCGCGCGAGCGGCTCAAGGGGCGGCTCGTTATCGACGCCGTGCTGCCGGATTACTATGCGCAATATCCAAAGCCGTGCATGAACGGCTGGGGGCGCCAGTCGCTCAACGTCACGCCCACCGGACGCGTGCTGCCGTGCCACGCGGCCGAAACCATTCCGGATCTGGAATTCTGGAGCGTGCGCGAGCATTCGCTCCCCGAGATCTGGCGCGACTCGCCGGCCTTCAACGCCTTTCGCGGCACGGACTGGATGCAGGAGCCGTGCAGGACATGTCCGCGGCGCGAGCGCGACTGGGGCGGCTGCCGATGCCAGGCGCTCGCCATCACGGGCAACGCCGCCGCCACTGATCCGGCTTGCCACCTCTCGCCGATGCACGCGAAGCTGCAAGCGCTGGCCGAAGCCGACGCGGTGGCCGAGGCCGCTTACGTCTACCGTGCCTATCGGCAACCCGAGCCGATCGGATAGCAGCCATGCGCGCTCCCCGGCTGCGCGCGGCGGGCCTCTTGCTGCTCGCCCTCTCCGGCGCCGCCACGGCGGAGCCCAACGCCTCGTTTCTCCTGTTCGAGGCTCCCTCGCTCGCCAGGCTGCCGACCGGCACCACGCTCCTCTACCGGCTGGAGCGCACCGTCGCGGCCGCCGCGTCAGGCACCGATGCTCCACGGGCCGGCCCGAGCACGAGCACGTTCGAGCTGTCGCTGCAGGAAGACCCGGCGACGGGCGCGCGGCAGGCTCGCATCGCCATCGTCACGGGCGACGAGCGGCAGGAGGCCGGCTCCTTCCCGGCCCTCGCCGGCAATCCCATCCTTCTGGTGATCCTCGAGCGCGACGTCGCCGAGATGAGCCGGATCCTGCGCGGCTCTCCCTACTATCTCCGCAACCGCCTGCGCGAAGCGCTCGGCGAGACCACAACCGCCGAGCCGACGCGTGTCGTGATCGACGGGCGCACGGCCGAGGGCTGGCGTATCGCGGCCACCCCCTTTGCGCAGGACCGCAACCGCGACAAGCTCCGCGAACATGCGGACAAGCGCTACGAATTCACGCTCTCGGAAGCGGTCCCGGGCGGACTGGTCGCGCTGCGCATGGTGACGCCGAACGCGGACGGGACGCCGCTGGTCGAGGACCGTCTCGCCTTCGAGCGCGTGCAAGCGCCGCGAGGCGATGGCCGATGAAGGGGCGTGCGCTCCAGCCGGCCGTGCTGGCCGTCGCGCTTCTGACGGCCGCCCTTGCCCAGGCTCAGGAGGGCAGGCCGAACGATTATCCCACCGCCGTCCGTGCGGATTACGTGTTCGGCTGCATGGCGGCGAACGGCAACACGCAGCAGAGCCTCGAGCGCTGCGCCTGCTCGATCGACGTGATCGCCGATCTTCTTCCCTACGAGCGTTACGTGCAGGCCGAGACGGTGCTGCGCATGGGCCAGACGGCCGGGGAGCGAGCGGAAGTGGTCCGCTCCGCAGGCGCGTTCCGCGACATGGTGGCCGATCTTCGCCGCGCGCAGATCGAGGCCGAGGTGCAATGTTTCCCGTGATTCGGGCGGCCGCGCCTCACGACGGCTTGCGCTCGTCGCCGCTCGCGCCCTTCTCGAAGACACGCCCGTCCGTGTCCCTGGCGCGGACCTGCAGGGCTGCGCCGTTCGGCCGGTAGTCGAATCCGATCACCGGGTCCTCGCTCAGCGAGATGCCGCCTTCCATCTCGAACACCAATTCGCCGCCCTGTCTCACCACGATGTGCTCGACGAACTTCGCCGGGATGTAATGCCGCGTGATCTGGTTCATCTGCAGCCCGGAATAGTTCGGATGACGGATCATCAGCTGGGCCCGGACAGAGCCCGACCCGTCCCCCTCCGCGAGCGCGCGTAGCCGAGTCTCGCCGAGCCTCGCCAAGGACTCGTCATGGTCCTTCAGGGCCGGCGCCGAGCAGCCTCCCGCCGCCTTCACGTAACGCGCCGTCATGTGGAGCTCGCCGTCGCTCGTCTCGGCGACCGCCCGGACGAACGAATAGGCATTCACCCGCAGGCGGGTCGAGAGCTGCGCCTCGCGCCGGTCGGGACCAAGCCGGAAGCTGGCGGCGACCGGGGCCGGGTTCTCGTCGACGATGAGG
>DASQLE010000465.1:0-4187 GCA_035630175.1 Beijerinckiaceae bacterium | reverse complement strand
CCTTGAGGAGCGCCATCGCGGAGGCAGGGCTCGATGACCGCGTCGCCTTGGCGGGTGCCCTTGAGACTCCGGCTCTCGACACGCTTTACGCCGCCGCGGACATCCTCGCATCGCCCTCGCTGTTCGAGGGCTACGGCATGGTGCTGGCGGAAGCGATGGCGCGCGGCCTGCCGCTCGTCGCCTCGACCGGCGGCGCGGCCGCCGAGACCGTGCCCGACGCCGCCGGCGTGAAAGTACCGCCCGGCGATGTCGCCGCCCTACGCGCAGCGCTGCGGCGCCTGATCACGGACGGGGCCGCCCGCGCAGCCTTCGCCGAGGGCTCCTGGGCCGCCGGCCAGGCCCTGCCGCGCTGGCACGACACGGCCGCGCGCGTCGCCGGCGTGCTGAAGGCGGCCGCTTCATGAGCGGCTTCAGCCCGGATTGGCTGGCTGCGCGGGAGCCTGCCGACGGCCGCGCGCGCCATGCCGGCCTTCTCGCCGATCTCGGGGCGGTCTTCGCGGGCCGCGAGAGCGTCACCGTCGTCGATCTCGGCTGCGGCACCGGCTCGAACCTCCGCGCGGTCGCCTCGCACCTGCCGCGGCGGCAGCGATGGCGGCTGGTCGACCATGACGCGGCTCTGCTCGCCGCCGCGCGCGGCCGGCTCGCCGCCTGGGCGGATCGCGCCGAACGCGAGGGCAACGATCTCCGGCTGATCGTCGGCGGCCGCGACCTGCAGGTGTCCTTCACCGAGACCGATCTTGCCGCCGCGCCGGAGGCGGCGCTGGACGGCTCGCCCGACCTCGTCACGGCGGCAGCCCTGTTCGATCTCGCCTCCCATCCGTGGATCGGCCGTTTGGCCCGCTCCGTCGCCGACAAACGGGCGGCCTTCTATACGGCCTTGACCTATAACGGCGACGACACCTGGAAGCCGCCGCACCCGGACGACGATGCCATCCTCGATGCCTTCCTTGAGCATCAGCGCCGCGACAAGGGCTTCGGCCCGGCGGCCGGCCCCGCCGCCACCGATCTCCTGGCGGAGGCCTTCGGCGCCCTCGGCTACCGGGTGACGACCGGGGCGAGCCCGTGGCGGCTCGACACAGCGGAGCAGGTTTTGCTGCGCGAGCTGGCGGCGGGCGTTGCGCAGGCGGTGCGCGAGACGGGCCGGATGCCGGAGGACCGGGTCTCGGCGTGGCTCGCGGCGCGCTCCAAGGGCGCCTCCTGCATGGTCGGCCACACCGACCTTCTTGCGACTTCGCCGGCTTAACCCGCGAGCTGAGCCTCGCGCAGCAGGTCGTCCACGTCGAGCCGACGCGTGAACATGGCGAGGGTGCCGTCGGGGTTGCGCGGCCACTCGGCCTGCGGGCGGTCCCAGTAGAGCTCGACGCCGTTCTCGTCGGGATCGCGCAGGTAGAGCGCCTGGCTGACGCCGTGGTCGCTGGCCCCGTCCAGCATGATCCCGGCCGCGAGAACGCGGCGCAGGGCGTCGGCCAACTCGGCCCGGCTCGGGTAAAGAATGGCGGTGTGGAACAGCCCGGTCGAGCCGGGCGGCGGCGGCTGTCCGCCGCGGCTCTCCCAGGTGTTGAGGCCGATATGGTGGTGGTAGCCGCCCGCCGAGACGAAGGCCGCCTCGCCGCCGTAGCGCTGCATCAGTTCGAAGCCGAGCACGCCGCAATAGAAGGCGAGGGCGCGCTCGAGGTCGGCCACCTTCAGGTGAACGTGGCCGATGGTGACACCGGACCCGACCGGTCGCACCGCCCCGTCGGCGTTGACGGCTTCCCGCAGCGGCAGGAGGCGTGCGGTCACCGCGCTCCTCCCGTCGCATCCGCGTCGCCCGGCAGCATGCGGACGAGCGTCCGGTCGCGCCGGACGAAGTGGTGCTGCAACGCGGCCGCCACATGGATCGCGACGATCCCCATGAGCGTGTAGACCAACGCCTTGTGCACCCGGAACACGGCCTTGGAGAAATCCTCGCCGCCGGTGACCGGCAAGGTCACCGGGATCGTCCAGAACAGGTTGACCGGCGCGCAGCAGGCGGAGGTCGCGACCCAGCCGGTGATCGGGATCAGGACGATCAGCATGTAGAGCGCGGAATGCGAGACACGGGCCGCGAAGCGTTGCCAGGCCGGGATGCCCGGCTCGAGCGGCGGCGCGCCGCGGGTCAGGCGCAGGCCGGCGCGGAGGACGGCCAGGGCGAAGACGATGACCCCGAAGGATTTGTGGATCTCGTAGAGCCGATTGGTCGTCTCGCCCTCGCCGAGCCGCGTCATGGTGAGGCCGACCGGGATCATGCCGAGCACGATGACCGCCGCCATTAACCAATGCAGCCACTTCTGGGCCGGCGAATAGCGGAGGGGGACGTCACTCATGCGATGCTCCTCGGGCCGTCACGCCATCCGCGGGTGCCGACGCATCGCGGTGCTGCGATCCTGGATCATACGCGAAATCGCCGCCCCCTTGAACGGCCCTGAATGAAGCCCCACCCTTTCCCGAGCCGGCGAAAAGGATTGTAGAACTTTGCTCTTTGAGCCGGCCGGGCCGATGATATGGTGCCCGTTCATCGCAGAGCCAGCTTCCGCTGGCTACCAGAAGCGTAGCTGTTGCCACGTCGGGCAGTCATGATCGGCAGCCTGGCCTCGAGGTCGTACAATCGATGATGCGTCTCGTTCTAAGCTTTTCAGGAGGCGTCGACCGGATGTCGGTCGAGCGCGCCATTTCCGAATTCCGGACGGGCCGGCCGGTCCTGATCGAAGACGGGTCCACCTGCGCTCTCGCGATCGGGATCGAGGATCTGGACGACGAGCGCGCCGAGCACTTGGAGGCGGTGGCCAACGGGCAGGGTCGCCTCGTCCTGCCGCCGGCGCGGCTCCGCCGCCTCGGGGTCGACCGCGGCAGTGCAGGCGTCATCGCGCTGCCGGCCATCGGGATGGATCGCATCGAGACCCTCGCCCTGAAGATCGACGCCCGCGTCGATGCGCCGGTGCGCGGCACGGCGCCGCTCGACGAGGATGCGCTCGAGCTTGCCCGCCTGTCGCTCGTTCTGCCGGCGGTCCTCGTGGTGCCCGTATGCAGGACGATCGAGGTGGATCCTTCCATTCTGCGCGTCTCGAGCGAGGCCATCCGCGGCTATCGCCAAGCCAAGGCGCGCGAGCTCAAGGTCGTTTCGCGCGCGCCGGTCCCGCTCGACGGCGCGTCCGAGACCGAGTTCGTGGTGTTCCGCGGCGGCGAGGGATTGCGCGATCAGGTGGCGATCGTCGTCGGGCGGCCCGATCTGACGAAACCGGTTCCGGTCCGCCTCCACTCGGCCTGCCTGACCGGCGATCTGTTCGGCAGCCTCAAATGCGATTGCGGCGACCAGCTGCGCGGGACCGTGCAGTGGATGGCCGGGAACGGCGGCGGCGTCCTGCTCTATCTCGACCAGGAAGGCCGCGGCAACGGCATCGCCAACAAGATGCGCGCCTACAAGCTGCAGAGCCAAGGCTACGACACCTACGACGCCGACGAGGTCCTGGGCTTCGAGATCGACCAGCGGCGCTTCGACTTCGCGGCCGAGATGCTGCGCCAGCTCGACGTCAAGCATGTCCGGCTGATCACCAACAATCCGGAGAAGATCGCCGCCCTGCGCAAGGCCGGACTCGACGTCGTGTCGGACCAGCGGGCGCTCGGGCGGCCGACGGCCGAGAACGTCCGTTATCTCGCCTCCAAACGGGACCGGGCCGGCCACATCATCGATTTCGACACGCTCGCGGCGATGGCCCCCAACCAGGACTAGATTGCCATGCGTTTTGATTGAAGCAATCAAAACGCATGAACGTCATCGATTCCAAAGAGTTGAGTCGGCGGCCTGGGTTGCCGTCCAAGGTCCGCGAGCACGCGAGGGCCTACCCTCCAGCCGACGCGCCCGCACAGGCTGATGAGCGCTGGCCGCTCGGCTGGACCCTCGGCCTGTTCGCCGCCGCCTGGCTCGCCCTGAGCTGGCCGTGGCTGTCCGGCGCCGTGACGATCCCGTGGGACGCCAAGGCGCATTTCTATCCGCAGCTGCAGTTCATGGCCCAGTCGCTCGCCCGCGGCGAGCAGCCGTTCTGGGCGCCTTTCGTCTTCTCCGGCTCGCCCCAGATCGCCGACCCGCAATCGCTGATCTTCTCGCCGCCCTTCCTGATCCTCGCCCTCATCGATGCCGATCCCGGATTCCAGGCGGCGGACGGGGTCGT
>DASQLE010000464.1:0-2713 GCA_035630175.1 Beijerinckiaceae bacterium | reverse complement strand
GCGATGAAGCATGCCGATGCCTCGCTCCTTTGGCTGTGCCCCGCCGTCCGACCCTCGGATGGCGGGGCTTTTTACGAGCCGAGGCGAACCCTGCCGGCTGCACCTGTGGGCGTCCTGCAACGGCACGGCACCGGCTGCGCGGCCGTTAACCATCTCTTAACGAATGCGCTCGAAATGTGGGTGGACAACACGCGATCGCCAGGAGGCGCAGGTGAACAACGGTGTCAGCGGCAAGCTGCGGATCCTCGTGGTTGAGCAGGAGCCTATCGCCCGCGAGATCCTCGCCGATCTCTTGAAGATGGCCGGCTACGACGTGCTCGCGACGCATAACGGAGAGCAGGCCCTGCTCGCCCTCATGCAGGAGCGCGGCCGCCTCGATTGCCTGTTCACGGCGGTCGAGCTGCCCGGTCTCGTCGACGGTTGGATGCTGGCCGAGGAATTCCGCAGCAACGACGCTGCCCGCCCGGTGGTGTTCGCGACGGGGCAAGAGCGGACGGACCAGGCCGCGCCGGCGACCGCCTTCGTCGCCCGGCCCCTGCTGCCGCCCCAGGTCGTCGAGGCGATCAACGGGCTGACCGGCAGGAGCGGGGCCGCCCTCGCATCGCGGCCCTTGGCGCGGGCCGACGCCGCCGCGCCGCCGGTCGCCGCGACGCCGTCCGCCCCGTCGGAAGGGCTCCTGCGGGCGGCCGGATAGCCGAAGAACCCGTCAACCATAGGCTGGGCGGGGCTTTCGCCCACGCCAGTTTTCGCTTGCTCGCAAGGGTTATTTTCGGAAGGATTCCCGCTCCAGGCCACAAGCGGCCGGGGAGCGCGACATGAGAGCCATTCTAGTGCCGACAGCCGCCCACGACCGCATGAACGCGGTTCTGGAAACGGCGCTCTTGGCGGCCCGCCGCTTCGACGGCTACCTCGAAGGCTTCGCGGTCCGGCCGCTCATCACCGAATATGTCCCCGTCGACATGGTCGGCGGCCTCACCTGGACGCGCGACGATATCGGCGACGAGCAGGCGATCCGCGTGTCCCGGGAGCAGTTCGAGAGCTTCATGGCCGCGCGTGAGATCGCGCGCGTCCGTCAGGAGGGCGCCGCAGGTCTCGGCTACGGCTGGCTTGAGAACGCCTCGGCGGGCGACACCTTCGTCAGCAGCCATGCCCGCGTCTTCGACATGACCGTACTCGGCCGGCCGGTCTCCGGGCAGGCGGAGCCGAGCATGGCCACCCTCGAGGCGGTGCTCTTCGAGAGCGGTCGCCCGATCCTGATCGCGCCGCCAACGCCGCCGTCCCGCCTCGGCGATACCATCGCCATCGCCTGGAACGGCTCAACCGAGACGGCGCGGGCTACGGCCTTCGCCATGCCGTTCCTGCAGAAAGCCGCGCGCGTGATCGTGCTCACGGTCGAGGGCGGCCCCCTGCACGAGGGGCCGAGCGGCGAGCAGCTTGCCCGCACGCTCCGCCTCAACGGCATCGCCGCCGAAGCCAGCACGATCCGGGCCGATCGGCGCAGCCTCGGCGAGATTTTCCTGAAGACCAGCGCCTCCATGGGCGTCGACCTCCTCGTCAAGGGCGCCTACACGCAGAGCCGCCTGCGCCAGATGATCTTCGGCGGCACGACGAGCCACATCCTCGCCGAAGCGGACATTCCCGTCTTCATGGCGCATTGAGGCAGCGGTGCCGGGTCGGCTCACGCCGAGATGCGGGCCTGCTTCTTCTTCACCCGCTCCAGGAACTTGGCCGCGTCGATCAGATAGCGGTCGTGGAAGCCGACGCAGATCACGTCGGCGTCGTCGCGGCACTCGACACGGAAGCGCAGGCGCCGCCCCTCCACCGCGACGAGCTCGACCTCTGCGGTGACACTCATGCCCACCGGCGTAGCGGCTTTGTGGCTGAGGTCGACATGGACGCCGAGGGTCTTCTCGCCGTCGCCGAGATGGGGCTTCAACGCGTCGATGCAGGCTGCCTCGACGAAGCCGACCAGGTAGGCGGTCGCGAAGACCGGCGGCATGTCGTGGAAGCCGAAGGCCGGCGACACGCGCGGCACCGTCAAGCTGTCGTCCACCTGTATCGTCAGGCTGTGCCGGAGCCCGACCGCGGACGCATTCACCATCATGCCTCTCCCTCTTTGGAACCGGCGCGACCGGCGGCGGTTTGGTTAGGCCAATCTTAAGGGCCTTCGGCGACGCTGGCTCCAGTGCAGTTGCGTGAAGAGTGCGTCGCCATGTCGATCGGCCGAGAACAGGCAAGCCAACACCAGGTCGTCAACCTCCATTCCGGCAACGTCGTCGCCTTTCGGCAGGCTCGTCCACAATCCTATGCCCGGCGCGACCAGAAAAATCTGATGGAGGCGGTTTACTCCGCCGGATCGCTGCCTGTCTCAGCCGAAGACCGCGGCACGAAGGCGATGGCGGCGCGCCTGCAGCTCTTCGGCTTCGTCGTGATCGAGGAAGTCGCAGCCGATGGCAGCACGCGCCGGCTGCGCTCGTCGGAGGCGATCGACGCCTCGCCGGCGCGTCCGTGGCGCGTTTCGAAGCCGTCCGCAGGGCGCAAGGCCCTCGGCGCCGCCGATGCCAGCGGCTATCTCCAACCCGGAGCGCGCGTGCCGGCGGCTCCGACGCTTGGTCGCGACAAGCCTCTGTGCTGATCGCTTACGGCTTCGCCACGACGACGATCTCGCCGCGCATCGATGGCGCGTGCGTGCTGCAGATCACGGGATAGACCC
>DASQLE010000463.1:0-7548 GCA_035630175.1 Beijerinckiaceae bacterium | reverse complement strand
CGTGCTTGCGTCCTGGATCCAGGCTGCGGCGCGGTTCGAGTTCAAGCTCAAGATCGCCACGCCGCCGGAGCTGACCCCGCGTCCGGAGCTCGTGACATGGGCGAAGCGGGAGGGGGCGCAGATCGTGCTGACTCAGGATCCCTACGAGGCCGTCGACGGTGCCGACGCGGTCGTCACCGATTGCTGGGTGTCGATGGGCGACGAGGACGAGGGCCGCCGCCACAATCTCCTCAAGCCCTATCAGGTCAACGCCAAGCTGATGGCGGCGGCCGGCCACGACGCCGTCTTCATGCATTGCCTGCCCGCCCACCGCGGCGAGGAGGTCACGGACGAGGTCATGGACGGACCGCGTTCGGTGGTGTTCGACGAGGCCGAGAACCGTCTGCACGCGCAAAAAGGCATCCTGGCCTGGTGCATGGGGGCCCCGGAAGCATGACGTCCGTCGGCTTCGAAGGGGTGGACGATCTCGTCCTGCCCTTCGCGGTCGAGGGACTGGACGTCCGCGGCCGTATCGTGCGGCTCGGCCCCGCGCTCGACACGATCCTGGACCGGCACAACTACCCGGACGCCGTGGCGCGCGTGGTCGGCGAGGCGGCCGCCCTCACCGTGCTGCTCGGCTCCGCCCTGAAGTTCGAGGGCAGCTTCCAGTTGCAGACGCGCTCGGACGGCCCGATCGAGATGCTGGTCGTCGACTTCGACGCCCCCGACCGGTTGCGTGCCTTCGCGCGCTTCGACGGGGAGCGCGTCGCCGCCCTGCCGGCCGGCGCGCGCTCGGCCGAGCTGCTCGGCGAGGGCGTCCTCGCCATGACCATCGACCAGGGCTCCGAGACGAGCCGCTACCAGGGCGTCGTCGCTCTCGAAGGGCAGGGGCTGGAGGAGGCGGCGCACCAGTATTTCCGTCAGTCCGAGCAGATCCCGACACGCGTCCGCCTCGCCGTGGCCGAGCAGTTCAGCGGCAGCGGCCGTGCCTGGCGCGCCGGCGGGCTGATGACCCAGTTCCTGCCGAAATCTCCGGAGCGCGCGCGCCAGGCCGACCTGCATCCGGGCGACATTCCGGAAGGGCACCCGGCGCAGGAATCCGGCGCGCGGCCCGAGGACGACGCCTGGGTCGAGGCGAAGGTCCTCGTCGACACCGTTGAGGACCACGAATTGATCGACCCGTCGGTGTCGAGCGAGCGCCTGCTCTACCGGCTGTTCCACGAACGCGGCGTGCGCGTGTTCGAGGGGCAGGGCGTGCGCGAGGCATGCCGCTGCTCGCGCGGGCGCATCATGGCGATGATGCGCCGCTTCGACGCCAAGGACCGCCGCGACATGGTCGGCGACAACGGCCGCATCGAGGTCACCTGCGAGTTCTGCTCGCGCCGCTACGATCTCGAACCCGCCGCCATCGAGGCCGAGATCGCCGCCCCGGACGCCCGCTGACCTTCCCCTGGAGGGGGAAGGGTCGGCGGCTGCGGAGCAGCCGACGGGGTGGGGTGACACCGTTGCCGCCTATCTTGAACCGGTGTCACCCCCTCCCGACGCCTTCGGCGTCGACCTCCCCCCTCCAGGGGGAGGTGGTCCGGCGATCTCGTCATAGCCGCGGTTCAGGAACTGGATCAGGCAGAGGCCGTGGCCGAACGGGTCGGCCAGCAGCGCAATCTTCCCCCAACGGTCGGTGCGCACGTCCTGCTCCACCACAGCCCCCGCCTGAACCGCGCGCGCCAGCGCGTCCTCGATCTCGTCGACCACCACATCGAGATGCACGGGCGTCCAGTGCCGCTCGTAGCTTCGCGCCTGGCTTCGGGCGCCGATCGATCCTGCCTCCTTGCGCAAGAGAGCGGTACCGGCCAACCGGCCAGCTCCGCGCCATCGGCGCCGAACCGCCGCCGCGGGACGAGGCCGAACGCCTGTCCATAGAAGGCGAGGCCGCTCTCAAGATCGGGCACGTCGATGTTGATGAGCACGCTCATCGCTACCCCGCTGCGCATTCTGCCGCGAGGCGGCGCAGGAAGCCTTCCCCGGCGGCGAGATCCTCGAGGGTGATGTATTCGTCGGGCTGGTGAGCCTGGTCGATGGAGCCGGGGCCGCACACGATCGTCGGGACGCCGGCCGCCTGGAAATGGCCGGCTTCGGTGGCGAAAGGCACCGTCACGGTGGCGTTGCGGCCGGCGAGGCGCAGGGCGAGGCGCTCGGCGGCGGAGCCCGGATCGGGCGCAAGGCCCGGCACGGACGCTTCCATCGCGGTTTCGATGCGGCCGTAATCGCCGTAACGGTTGAGGCGCTGCAAGGCGACGTCCTGCGCGAAACCCTCTAGGCGGCGTGGGATCTCGTCCGGATCGAGCCCCGGGATGCCGCGGAACTCCCAATGCAGCCGGCATGTCTTGGCCAGGATGTTGCGCGCCGTGCCGCCGGCGACCGTGCCGACATGGACGGTCGCATGCGGCGGGTCGAAGCGTCCGCTCGGATCGCCGCGGGCGATCATCTCGTCGCCGATGCGGGACAGCTCGCAGACGAGCTCGGCGGCGGCCGCGACGGCGTTGGCGCCGAGCGCGGGCTTGGCCGAATGCGCCTCGTGGCCGTGCACGGTCGTCGCGAAGGTGACGACGCTCTTGTGCGCGTCCGCCACCTCGAGGGAGGTCGGCTCGCCGACGATCGCGGCGACCGGCATCGGCAGGTCGCCGCCGAAGCGGCGGATGATGTCGAGCGGGCCGCGGCAGGTCGTCTCCTCGTCGTAGGAGAAGAGGAGATGGATCGGCGTCCGCAAGCCGGCGGCGAGGAAATCCGGCACGAGCGCGAGGCACAGGGCGCAGAACCCCTTCATGTCGACGGCCCCGCGGCCATAAGCGCGCCCGCCCACGACCCGCAAGGTGAACGGGTCCGAGGTCCACGCCTGGCCGGCGACGGGCACGACGTCGGTATGGCCCGACAGGACGACGCCGCCGCGCTCGGCCGGTCCGATCGTGGCGAACAGGGCCGCCTTGTCGCCCTCGCGGTTCGGCGCGCGCAGGACCGGCACGCCCCAGCCGCGCAGATAATCCTCGACGAAGTCGATCAGCGGCAGATTCGAATTCTGGCTTTCCGTGTCGAAACCGACGAGCCGCTCGAGAAGCTCCAGGGCGGTGAGGCGCGGCCCAGCGGCAGCCATGTCGCCTCAGTGAATGACGCGCTTGAGATGCGGGCTGTCGAGGGAAAACGGCGGGATCTCGGCCTGGAACGTTTCGCCGGCGGCCGTCACCATGGTGTAGGTGCCCTGCATGGTGCCGTCGGGCGTGGTGAGGGGGCAGCCGCTCGTGTAGTTGAAGGTCTCGCCCGGCCCGAGCACCGGCTGCTTGCCGACGACGCCGGCGCCGCGCACCTCCTGCTGCTTGCCGTTGCCGTCGATGATGCGCCAATAGCGCGAGCGGAGCTGCACCTGCTCGGCCGTCGTGTTGGTGATCTCGACCGTGTAGGCGAAGAAGAACTGGCCGCTGTCCGGCGAGGATTCCTCCTCGACGAAGCGCGGCTCGACGGTGACGCGAATGCCTCGGGTCACGGCCTTGTACATGCGCGGAACGGCTCCTCGGAGGCGGCGCGACAGCCGCTCCCCGATGTGGTAAGGCGCGCCCGCCGCAGCGTCAATCGCCGGTCCCGGAGCCCTCTCATTCCATGCTCGACGGCCTTGCGCGGCGCCTCCTCGATCCGGCGCTCGACCGGGCAGGGCGCGCCCTCGCGGCACGCGGCGTTCACGCCGACGCCCTCACCTTCGCCGGGCTTGCCTGCGGGCTCGGGGCAGGCCTCGCCGTCGCCCTCGCGGCCGACGGCGTCGCTCTCGCGGCCTTTGCCGTCAATCGCCTCCTCGACGGTCTCGACGGCGCCGTAGCGCGGGCGACAACCCGCACCGACCGCGGCGGTTTCCTCGACATCGTGCTCGATTTCGTCACCTACGGCGCGATCCCGCTCGCCTTCGCCTTGCGCGATCCCGCGGCGAATGCCCTCGCGGCCGCCGTGCTGCTGTTCGCCTTCTACGTGAACGGGGCCAGCTTCCTCGCCTTCGCGGCCGTGGCGGCGAAACGCGGCCTCGAGAGCTCCGTCCGGGGCGTCAAGTCGATCTATTTCACGGCCGGGCTGGCGGAAGGCACCGAGACAATCCTCGCTTTCGTGGCCATGATGCTGTGGCCACGGCATTTTTCCATCATGGCCCTCGCCTTCGCCGGCCTTACCCTGATGGGCGCCGTCGCCCGCGTGACCCTCGCCTGGCATGTGTTTTCCGGGGATACTGCCGACGAGGATTAGGCGCTCGTTGCCGGCAGTCGCGTGCGCCCCTATCAACAGCCGATGGATAAATTGGCCGTGAATAGCCACGATGCAAGCGAGACGCCGCTCGGGTCAGGCGAGGGCGATCTGGCCGGCCGCCGGTCCGGCAGCGCCAATCTCGCCGGGCGCACGGGACTCCTGCCGCGGCAGGACATCCGCGCCCTCGTCCACCGCAAGGTCCTGCGCGCCAGGCAGGATTTCGACGAGGCGCAGTTCCAGCCCGCCAGCCTCGACCTGCGCCTCGGCGCGCGCGCCTACCGGGTGCGGGCCAGCTTCCTGCCCGGCCCGAGCCGCACGGTGGAGGAGAAGCTCGCCGAGCTGAAATACGACGTCATCGACCTCGGCGACGGCGCTGTCCTCGAGAAGGGCTGCGTCTACGTGGTCGAGCTGGTCGAGCACCTCGACCTGCCCGACAGCATCGCCGCCCTCGCCAACCCGAAAAGCTCGACCGGGCGCCTCGACGTGTTCACCCGGCTGATCTCCGACCGCAGCGAGGTCTTCGACAGCGTCACCGGCGGTTACAAGGGTCGGCTCTACACGGAGATCTCGCCGCGCAGCTTCAACATCAAGGTGCGCAAAGGCTCGCGCCTGAACCAGATCCGGTTCCGGCGGCGCAATTCCCAACAGCACGAATTAACCGAGTTCCGCTTGAACGACCGGGAGCTGCGTGAGCTGCATGCCCGGACGCCGCTCGTCGACGGCGAGCTGCAGGTGCGCAACGGTGTCATGTTGCATATCGAGCTCGGCGGCATCGGCGAGGAGCGCCTGGTCGGTTACCGCGCCCAGCGCCACACCGACCTCGTCGACGTGGACCGGGTCGGCGCCCACCGCTTTGCCGATTTCTGGGAGGCGGTGCGGGCGCGGGACGACCGCCGGCTCATCCTCGACCCGAATGAATTCTACATCCTCGCCTCGAAGCAAAGGCTGCACATTCCCGCCCATCTCGCCGCCGAGATGGCGCCGATCGATCCGCTCATGGGGGAATTCCGCGTTCACTACGCCGGCTTCTTCGATCCCGGCTTCGGCCAGACCGCGCAGGGCCCCGGCAGCCGGGCGGTGCTCGAGGTGCGCAGCCACGAGGTGCCCTTCATCCTCGACGACGGCCAGATGGTGTGCCGCCTCGCCTACGAGAAGATGGCGGCCGAGCCGGACGGCCTCTACGGTGAGATCGGCACCTCCAACTACCAAGGGCAGGAGCTCAAGCTCTCGAAGCACTTCCGTCCCTGACACTATCCCGCCCCCAAAGGGGAGGGATGGCATCGGGCTACGCCCGCTCCCGACGCTCTTCCCGCAACGCCGCCACCTCGGTGCGCAAGGCGACGAGCTCTTCCAACAGCCGCTCTTCGAGGCCGGCCGGATGCGTCAGCTTGGGCGCGTCGGCGGCGGTCTCCTCGTCGAGGGCGCTGACGACGACGCCGATGAAGAGGTTCAGCACCATGAAGGTCGAGAGCAGGATGAAGACGATGAAGAACACCGCCGCATAAGGATGCTCGGCGAGTAGCGGCTTGACGATGCCGGCGGACCAATCGTCGAAGGTCATGACCTGGAAGAGCGTATAGGCGGCGGTGCCGAGATTGCCGAACAGCTCCGGATGGCTCGGACCGAAGAGTTTCGCGGCCATGACCGAGAACACGTAGAAGATGAGAAGCAGCAGGAGCAGGATCGAGCCCATGCCGGGCAGGGCGGTGATCAGGCCGCCCACCACCCGTCGGAGCGAGGGGACCACCGTGATCAGGCGCAGCACGCGCAGGACGCGCAGCGCCCGCAAGACCGAGAAAGCGCCGGTCGACGGCACGAGCGCGATGCCGACCACGAACAAGTCGAACAGGCTCCACGGATCGCGAAAGAAAGCCGCGCGGAAGACGATGATACGCGCCGCGAGCTCGATCACGAAAACCGCGAGGACGGCGCGGTCGAGCGCGTAGAGGACGTCGCCGTAGCGGCTGACGATCGTCGGGCTGGTCTCGAGCCCGAGGGTGATCGCGTTGAAGATGATGAGCCCGAGCACGACGTGCTCGGTGCGGGGATCGCGGAGGATGCGGGCCAGCGTGGTCATGAAGTGCTCAGGTCGATCGCGTCACGGCTCTAGCAGAGGCGCGAGGCTGCCATCCAGAGCCCGCGGCCTGCGTTGCACAGGAGCGGCTCACGGAATCGCGCGCACGACACCGCCGTCGGCGCGCAGGGCCGCGCCGGTGGTGGCGCTGGCGGCCGGGCTGCACAGATAGGCGACCAGGCTCGCGATCTCCTCCGGGGCGATCAGACGGCCGAGCAGCGAGGTCGGCCGGTTCTCCTTGATAAAGGCGCGGCCCATGGCGTCGAGGTCGGCCTCGCCGCCGGCCGGCGCCATCTTGCGCATGAAATCGGCAACTCCCTCCGACAGCGTCGGCCCCGGCAGGACCGAGTTGACCGTCACGCCCGTGCCCGTGACGGTCTCGGCGAGGCCGCGGGCGACGGCGAGCTGCGCGGTCTTGGTCATCCCGTAATGCACCATCTCGACCGGGATCTGCACGGCCGATTCCGAGGAGATGAAGACGACGCGCCCCCAGCCACGCTCGACCATGCGCGGCGTGAAATGGCGGGCCAGGCGCACGCCGCTGAGGACGTTGATCTCGAAGAAGCGCCGCCAGTCGTCGTCGCCGATCGCGAAGAACGGTTTTGGCTCGAAGATGCCGGTGTTGTTGACGAGGATGTCGACGTCCGGCACGGCCGCGACGACGCGCGTCGCGCCATGCTCGGCGCCGACGTCCCCGGCCGCCGCCAGGAATCGGCCCTGAGGAACATCGGCGCCCAGCCGATCGATCGCTGCCGCCACGCGCTCCGCACTGCGCCCGTTGACGGCCACCTCGGCGCCGAGCCGTGCGAGCTCCCGCGCGATGGCGAGGCCGATGCCGGCCGTGGAGCCGGTCACGAGCGCGCGTCGTCCCGCCAGATTGAGGTCCATGGCCCTGCTCCTTCTCCTGCTCGTCGCCTTTGTAAGCCGGTCTCGCGAAAAATCGAACGCCTCCGATCACGCATCACGGCCTCTCGCGATGCATGGCTCCCCGCCAATGTGGGGCCGAGCCTCTTTTACGCCGTCTTCACCATGATCCCAGCCAGCGCCCATGCGGCAGGACCCGTTGTCGACGCTGCGCGTTGGCGCGATGGAGCGGTGGGAGGAAAGCCTTGCTGAGAATGCCGACATCGGCGCTTCTGCAGCGCGTCGAGCAACACATCAACCGACTCGATCAGGCGTTGCAGGAAACGGAAGACTTGCTGAATGTCGTGAGAGCCTGC
>DASQLE010000462.1:0-3357 GCA_035630175.1 Beijerinckiaceae bacterium | reverse complement strand
CGGCTTCGCCCGCCGCCGCCTCGCCCGCGAGCCGATCGGACGCATCCTGGGCCGGCGCGAATTCTGGAGCCTTCCCTTCGCGCTCTCGCCCGAGACCCTCGAGCCGCGCCCCGAGACCGAGACCGTCGTCGAGACCGCGCTTTCGCTTATGCCCGACCGGCTGGCCGACCTGCGCATCCTCGACCTCGGCACTGGCTCCGGATGCCTGCTCGTCGCGCTTCTGCACGAGCTGCCGCGGGCGACCGGGCTCGGCATCGACGGCTCGCCCGGCGCGCTCGCCACCGCCCGCGCCAATGCGATGCGCAACGGCGTCGGCGGCCGCGCCGCCTTCGTCGCCTCCGAGTGGGCCGGCGCCCTCAACGCCTGCTTCGACCTGATCGTCTCCAATCCCCCCTACATTCCCGCGCCGGATGTCGCCGGTCTCGTGCCGGAGGTGCGCGAGCACGACCCGAGGGCCGCCCTCGACGGAGGCGATGACGGGCTCGCCGCCTACCGCACCATTTTTTCCGAGGCTGCTGCCGTGCTCGCCCGCCCCGGAACGCTGGTCGTCGAGATCGGCAGCGGTCAGGAGCAGCCGGTGCGGGAACTCGCCGATGCGCGCGACCTTAGGGTCGTCGCGCTCGCCCGGGACCTCGGTGGACGCCCCCGGGCGCTTGCCCTGACGCAAGCGAATTTGTAAGGGGAGCCCTTGCCCCGCGGCGCGATCGTCCTATTTCAGGGTTGCCTCAGAAATTGCTTGTTGCGAGCGGCAAAACCCGCTAGTTTGACGGCAGAGATCGCGAACGTCCGACGGATTCGGCGGAGCATCGGGGCGACAGAACACCCCCGCCGCAGGACAAAGCGATACAGCCGCGCAGTCGGGGGCAGAAGCAGGTCCGGCGCGGTGACCTTGAACCCGCCACGGAAGGACGACCTCGGACGCTGAGCCGGGTTGACCAGAGAACGACCGCCATCACGCGAGCGCCCAAGCGCGCCTTCGCCGTGGGTCACGTGCATCGTTTTGAGCCAGCGAGGATCGTAGACGGATCGATGAGACCAGGACAGAACAGGCGCATGCGCGGCCGCAACCGCAGCAAGGGACCCAATCCCCTCACGCGGAGCTACGAATCGAATGGCCCCGATGTGAAGATCCGGGGTACCGCCCAGCACATCGCCGATAAATACGCCCAGCTGGCGCGCGACGCGCAGGCAAGCGGCGACCCGGTGGCGGCGGAGAACTACCTCCAGCATGCCGAGCATTATTACCGCATCATCGCGGCGGCGCAGGAGCAGTTCCGCGACCAGTTCGGCAGCAGCTACCAGCGGCCGTTCGACGACGACGGCGACGAGGATGCGGGCGCCGGCATGAACGGCCACAACTATGGCCAGCAAGGGGGCGACGACGGCTATCCGCCCATGCAGCCGCAGCCTTACGAAGGACGCGGAGAGAACGGTGATCGCGGCGAGCGTCCGCAGCGGCTCGAGCGCAGCGACCGGTTCGATCGTGGCGAGCGGCCGGACCGCGAGCGGTTCGGCAACCGCCCGGATCGGGGCGAGCGGCAAGAGCGCGGCGACCGACAGGAGCGCGGCGACCGGCAGGGTCGGGAACGCTTTCCGCGCGGCGACCGCCAGGACTTCCAGCGCCCCGATTTGCAGCGGCAGGACAGCCCGCGGCAGGACAGTCCACGGCAGGACAGCCAGCGCCAGGAGCGCGAGCCGCGGCGCGAGCGCCGGCCCGAATCCGGCGACGAGCAGGGTGGCGGGCTGCCGGCCTTCCTGACCACGCCGGTGCGCACGACCATCAATGTCGAGGAAGGCGGCGAGGCGCAGCCGCCGGCGGCGTTCGAGGGCGACGAGGCGGCGGGTGAGCCGAACGGGCGCTACGGCGTCCGCCCGAAGCGCCGGCGGCGCAGCCGCTACGGCAATGGATCCGGCGACGAGGGCGCTGCCGAGCCGGGATCCGATTTTGCCGCCGAGGGCGTCGAGCCGTCGGGCGAGTAAGCGGCCCGATCCGCAGTTCTTCAAGGGAGGGCGCAAGTCCTCCCTTTTGTTTGGCTGCCCTGTTCCGCCGCAGCAAGCATCAGACGATCGATGGCGATGTCTCGGTTGATCGACCGGTTACGGATTTGGGCCCGCGACCTGAAGCGGGACGTGGCCGCGCTCTACCGGGCGGCCCGCGACCCGCGGGTGCCCTGGCATGCGAAAGCCGTCGCGGCCGCCGTTGCCGCCTATGCCTTGAGCCCGATCGATCCCCTTCCCGACTTCATTCCGATACTCGGGCAGCTCGACGAGTTGATCGTCCTGCCGCTCGGAATCGCCTTGGCCGTGAAGCTGATCCCGCCGGAGCTTATGGCCGAGCACCGGGCCGCGGCCATTGCGGCGGAAGGCACGCCCCAGAGCCGCATCGCGGCAGCGGTGATCGTTGGGCTATGGATTGCGGCGGCGCTATTCCTGCTGTGGCTGTTCTGGCCCGGCCCGGCTTCCCCGATCGCGTTCAAGACAGCGGCAGATCGGCCTGCGCCGGCGCTTCAAAGATGAGCCGCTCGCCCTCGGCGATGCTGCCGCCGCTCAACACCTCCGCGTAAACGCCGCAATCGGCGTGACCGAGGCGGCTCATCAGCAGCTTCGGAATGGCAAGGTCGCGCTGACCGGTGGCGGGATCGACGTTGGTGGCCGCGCAGCGCTCGATACGCTTCGTCACCTTGAGGCGCACGCCTGCCGGTCCTTCCAGAATCCGTCCGACGAGGTCGAACTCGCGCCACGGCGCGAGCCCCGCGATGTGGATGTTGCCGCGGAAACGGAGGGGATCGACGGGCGCGCCGGCCATCTCCTCGATCGCCTGAATGCTGGCGAGATTGATGATCGAGACGAAGCCCCGGCGCGAATCCGTGAAGCGGAACCCGTCCGGAGCGGCAAGCACCTTGGGCGCGCCGCGCAGCTCTCGCGGCATGAAGCGGCGGAAGAAGGCCTCGATGGCGAGACGGCCGTCGGCCCGAGAGAGGTCGCCGCGTGCAACCTCGCGGCCGCCCTCCTCGATCGTCAGCGTCATGGCGGCATCGTCATAGCGCGTCGTGAGCCGCGCCAGCGCCTCGTTGCGCATCAGCATAAGGAATTTGATCTTCGGCTGATGCTGCGGAACCGCCGCGTCGAAGCCCGACGGCCCGTTCTCGACCGCGAAGAGCCGGTCCGCCGGGAAGTAGCAGCCCTTGACGAGGTCGGCGCGCGCGAGGCGCTCCGGCGACAGGCCTTTGACGGGATAGCGGTAGAGCGAGGCGACGCGCAGATCCATGCGCGGCGGCTTAGAGCATGCTGCCGAAAAGTGGAAACCACTTCTCGGGCAACAGCATGCTCAACTTGGCGGGCTTAGAGCATTTTCCA
>DASQLE010000461.1:0-2427 GCA_035630175.1 Beijerinckiaceae bacterium | reverse complement strand
ATGACGATCAATTCGACGGCGGCCTGGCTGCTGTCGCTTTATATCGCGCTCGGCGATGAACAGGGCGCCGATCGCCACAAGCTGACCGGCACGGTTCAGAACGACATCATCAAGGAATATCTGTCGCGCGGGACCTATGTGTTTCCGCCCGGGCCCTCGCTTCGTCTCATCAAGGACGTGATCGTCTTCACCGCGCGCGAGGTTCCGAAATGGAACCCGACCAATGTGTGCTCGTATCACTTGCAGGAGGCGGGAGCGACGCCAGCCCAAGAGCTGGCCTTTGCGCTCGCGACCGCGCAGGCCGTGCTCGACGAGGTGAAGAATTCTGGCGCGGTCCCCGCCGAGGAGTTTCCCCATCTCGTCGGCCGCATCAGCTTCTTCGTCAATGCCGGCGTCCGCTTCATCACCGAAGTTTGCAAGATGCGCGCCTTCGTCGATCTTTGGGATGAGATCACCCGCGACCGCTACGGCGTCGAAGATCCCGCCTATCGCCGCTTCCGCTACGGCGTCCAGGTGAACTCGCTCGGCCTCACCGAGCAGCAGCCCGAGAACAACGTCTATCGCATCCTTCTGTCGATGCTTGCGGTGACGCTGTCGAAGAAGGCCCGCGCCCGCGCCGTGCAGCTTCCCGCCTGGAACGAGGCGCTCGGTCTGCCCCGGCCCTGGGATCAGCAATGGTCGCTGCGATTGCAGCAGATCGTCGCCTACGAGACCGACCTTCTGGAGTACGGCGACATTTTCGATGGCTCCAAGGAGATCGAGCGCAAGGTCGAGAGCCTGAAGGACGAGGCCCGCGCCGAACTCGCCAAGCTCGACGCCATGGGAGGCGCCCTCGCTGCGATCGATTACATGAAGGAGGCCTTGATCGCGTCGAACGCCGCGCGCATCGCCGCAATCGAGACCGGCGAACAGGTTCTCGTGGGCGTCAACAGATATGTCGAGACAGAGCCCGCGCCGCTCGCTGGCGGCGTCGACGGCATCATCACCGTGCCGGAAACCGTCGAGATGGAACAGGTCGCGGCCTTGCAGGCCTGGCGGCAGCAGCGCGACGACAAAGCCGTGACCGCAGCGCTCGTCGAGCTCAAAGCTGCGGCGAGCGAAGGCCGCAATATCATGCCGCCGTCCATCGAGGCGGCGAAGGCCGGCGTCACCACAGGCGAGTGGGGACAGGTGCTGCGCGAGGTCTTCGGCGAGTATCGCGCGCCGACCGGGATCGCCGCCAAGCACGTCCTCGACGAGGCGCGCCTCGAGGACGTCCGCCGCCGCGTCGACGAGGTCTCCGGCAAGCTCGGCCGCCGCCTCACCTTCGTCGTCGGCAAGCCGGGCCTCGATGGCCATTCCAACGGCGCCGAGCAGATCGCGGTGCGCGCGAGCGACTGCGGCATGAACGTCGTCTATGAGGGCATCCGCTTTACGCCCGCCGAGATCGTGAAGGCCGCCCAGGACAACAACGCCCACGTGGTCGGACTGTCCATCCTGTCCGGCTCGCATGTGTCGCTCGTCCGTGACGTCGCGCAGCGTTTGCGCGAGGCCGGGCATGGGCATGTGCCCGTCGTGGTCGGCGGCATCATTCCTTCTGAGGACGAGAACATCCTGAAGCAATGCGGCGCCGCTGCGATCTATACGCCGAAGGACTTCCAGCTGAACGAGATCATGTCCGGCATCGTCGACCTGGTCGATCAAAAGGCGGAAATCCTCAAGGAAGAGGGCGTTCCCGTGCCCGCCATGCCCGCCCGGGAAAAAGTCGCCACCTAGCTCCCCCGGGGACCGTCCATCGAGCGCTGTGGACGTAGCCAGGGCACGGTTGGCCCGCCGCCGCGTTGCCGCTAGACTGCCGCCCAAGCGCCGGCGAGGCCGGCGTTGCCATAATGGGGGGCATCACATGAACTTCGGTCTCACATCGCCGCGCCGCGAGACGTTCCTCGTCTCCGTGGTTATCGCCATTCTCGTCATCATCGGCATGATCGTGCCGCTGCCGTTCTTCACGGCATACGGCATGGGCCTGCTGCTCATCGCCTATCTCGTGCTTCTGGCGGGCGTCTTGATGGAGAATTTCTAGCTCGGGGCAGTTTAGCCCGCAGCGGCGCGGCCTTGGCCCACTTCCGAGAGGAAGGGAGCCAGCGCCGCGTGCAGCTCCCGCCCACGGATGGGCTTTGCGACGCACGCATCCATGGCCGCCACCGTCGGCGTGGTGCCATCCCGTCGCTTTGCCGCCGTCAGCGCCACGATCGGTAGTGCGCCCGTAGCGCCGAGGTTGCGGATGCGCCGGGCGGTCTGCGCGGCGTCGAAGCCGGGGCTCGTGATGTCCATGAGCAGAAGGTCGTAGCGGCTCGCCGCCAGGCACAGGATCGCCTCGGCGCCGCTTCCCACCATCTCATGGGTCAAACCGAACTCGTCGAGATAGGCGCCGATCAGCATGCGGTTCAC
>DASQLE010000460.1:0-12471 GCA_035630175.1 Beijerinckiaceae bacterium | reverse complement strand
ACGCCGGAGGAGGCGCTCGACCGTCGCCTGCGGCAGCGGGAATACCTGTTCCGCTCCATCTGCAAGCAATGCGGGCGCGGCGACCGCTTCAGTTCGGACGTTCCTTTCAAGCCCCTTGAGGCGCTCGCCGGACCCGCCCGCAACTAGATCATCGGCCTCGCGGCTCACGGCATGAACAGGCCGCCGCTCACATGGATCGTCTGTCCGGTGATGAAGCCGCCGGCCGGACCGCACAGGGTGCGCACGATCTCCGCCACCTCCTCGGCCGTGCCCTCACGCCCCACCAGGGTCGGATGGGAGATGCCGCCGCCGGACGACGCAGAGCGCTCGCCGCCGATGCGCCCCGGCACCACGCAATTGACGGTGACGCCGCATGCGGCGAACTCGGCCGCGAGAGCCCGGGTCAGCCCGACCAAGCCGGCCTTCGCGGCGCCGACATGGGCGCGGCGCGCGGCGCCGAGATGCGCGCTCACGCCGCCGATGTTGATGATGCGGCCGTAGCCGTTCGCCGTCATGGGGCGCAAGGCCGCCCGCGAGCACAGGAAGGCGCCCTCTAGGATGACGCCGGTGATGTCGCGCCATTGCGCCAGCGACATCTCGAGAAACGGCGCCTCGCCGCGATTGGCGGCGTTGTTGACGAGGATGTCGAGACGCCCGAAGGCGGCGACGGCGGCGTCGGTCATGCGCTCGACGGCGGCCTCATTGGTTATATCGGCCAGATGCACGATGGCGCGCCCGCCCAGGGCTGCGATCTCGGCCGCGACCGCCTCGGCCTCGGGACGGGACGAGCGAGCGTTGACGATCACGGCCGCCCCGTCGCGAGCCAGCGCGAGGGCCATGGCCCGGCCGATGCGCCGCACGCTTCCGGTCACGAGCGCCACTTGCCCGTGCAAGGGCCCGCGGTCAGTCAAGCGCGCCTCCGCCGTGGTCGAACCGATCTCTTCTCACCTTCCGAACCCCCGTCTTACGAGCCTTGTTGCATGACCCGTGCTGTAGACGACGCCGCAAGGGCTTGTCACGGCGTTTGTCGGGCCGAGTCCGACCTGGCGCGCCGGGGCTGCTCGATCGCAACGGGCAGATTTTCTGGTGCCGGGCGGGAACCGGGCGCCGACGACGACGTTGACCCCGCGGAGTTCCCCCGCTCCAAAATCGAGACCCCTACTTCGCACCCCGTCCGGCCCAAGCCGGGCGGGGTGTCTCCTTGATGGTTGCCGCACAGGGAAGAGCCCCGGCGCGTGGCACCGGGGCTGGTTAACTCTTCAGCAACTCTGGCGATAACAAGGACGGTCGGTTGTGCCCCGCTCTAGCGCTCCACCACCACCATGGTGCCGACGGCGGCGCGCTCGAATAGGTCGGTGATGTCCTCGTTGAGCATGCGGATGCAGCCGTACGAGGCGGCCGTGCCGATCGATTCGGGGCGATTGGTGCCGTGGATGGCGTATTTGTCGCCCGAGAGGGTGAGGGCCGCGACACCCATCGGGTTGTTCGGAGCGCCGCCGGGAATGATATCGGGCAGGTCCGGGTTGTCCTTCTTGACGTCCTGCGGAGGAGCCCAAGCCGGATTGCGGTGCTTGCCGTCGACGATTGCCTGGCCGAACCATTGCTTGCCGCGCTTGCCGACGGCGATGCGGTAGCGGATCGCCGAACCGTCGCCGACGACGTAATAAAGCCGCCGCTGATTGGTGCGCACGACGATGGTGCCGGGCTCAAGGCCGGCGCCGAACGACACGGTCTCGCGCGCGCCGGCCGTTCCCGAGGCGCAGGCGAGAAAAGCCGCGGCCATGGCACAAAGGCCCGTCGTCTTCAGCGAGCGGCGGATGGTCTTCTCGATCAGATACGCACTCATCGGCGTTGCCCCCCACAGCACACCGGGAACCCTCCGGCTACGCTTTCAACAGCTAAGCTCGCCGTAAGTTCCGGCTCCTCTGTAAACTGCCGCGCTTATCGCCAGGTTAAAGTGCGTTGCCGCACGGGTCGGGCTTCGATGCTTCAGGCCCGGATCAATCCGCCGGGGCGAGCGCCGCATCCAGCAAGCGCGCCACGTGAACGGCCTCGCGCCCGACCCCGTCCTGGATCTGATGGCGGCAGCTCGTGCCGTCGGCGACGACGAGATCGTCCGGCCCGATCCGGCGCAGGGCCGGAAACAGGGCCAGCTCGCCCATGGCGAAGGATACGTCGATCGTCTTCGGGTCGTAGCCGAACGCGCCGGCCATGCCGCAGCAGCTCGACTCGACCACCTCGACCTCGAGCCCGGGGATGCTGCGCAGGACCGTCTCGACCGCGCCCATGCCGTCGAACGCCTTCTGATGGCAGTGGCCGTGGAGATGGGCTTTGCGGCCCGGCTGGGAACGGACGGGGAGGGTGGTCACGCCCGAGGCCAAGTCCGCCGCGAGGAGTTCCTCGAGCAGGAACGATGCCGCGGCGAGCGGCTCGACCTCGTCCTTGGGCAGGAGGCTGAAGAACTCGTCGCGGAAGGTGTAAAGGCAGGACGGCTCGAGCCCAACGATCCGGGCGCCGCGCGACACGAACGCCCCTAGGGTATCAAGCGTGCGCCGTGCCTCCGTTCGGGCTTCCGAGACGAGGCCGGCCGACAAAAAGGTGCGCCCGCAGCAGAGCGGCCGGCCTTTGCTCTCGACCGCATGCAGCCTGTAGCCCGCCCGCGAGAGGACACGCTCGGCGGCGGCGAGGTTGTCCGGCTCGAAATAACGATTGAAGGTGTCGCCGAAGAGGACGATGTCGCGGCCGTCGCCGCGCACCGCGTCGGGGGATGCCGCCGGCCCGCGCTCGCGCCAAGGCGTCCGCCAGCGCGGCATCGAGCGGCGGGCGCTGAAGTTCAGGAGGGTCTGCGAAGCGCCCGCTGCGCCCGGCAGGCGGTCACGCAGGTTGAGCACGACGCCGAGTTTCGCGGCCAGCGGGGCATAACGGGGCAGGAAGGCGACCAACCGCTCCTTTAGGGGCAGCCCGTGCCGGGCATGGTAGTGATGCAGGAACTCGATCTTCATCTTGGCCATGTCGACGCCGGTCGGGCATTCGCGGCGGCAGCCTTTGCAGGAGACGCATAGATCAAGCGTTTCCTTCATCTCCTGCGAGGTGAAGGCGTCCGGTCCAAGCTGGCCGGAGATGGCGAGACGCAGCGAGTTCGCCCGTCCGCGCGTCAGGTGCTGCTCGTCGAGGGTCGCCCGGTAGGAGGGGCACATGGTGCCGCCGGCGAGCTTCCGGCAGGTGCCGTTGTTGTTGCACATTTCGACGGCGCCGCCGAAGCCGCCCCATTCGGACCAGTCGAGCGCCGTCGGCGCGGGCTCGGTCGCGCGATAGGCTTTGGAAAAGCGCATAAGCGAGCGGTCGTCCATGCGGTGCGGCCGCACGATCTTGCCGGGATTGAGGCGGGTGTCCGGGTCGAAGGCATCCTTCACCTCGCCGAAGGCGCCGGTCAGACGCTCCCCGAACATGCGCGCATGGAACTCGGACCGCGAGATGCCGTCCCCGTGCTCGCCCGAATGCGAGCCCTTGAACCACCGGACGAGATCGCAGGCGGCTTCGGCGATCTCGCGCATGGCGCGGATGTCGCGCTCCTCCTTCATGTTGAGGATCGGGCGCACGTGCAGGCAGCCGACCGAGGCATGCGCATACCAGGTGCCGCGGGTGCCGTGGCGCGCGAACAGATCGGTGATGGCGGAGGTGTAGTCGGCGAGGTGCTCGAGGGGCACCGCGCAGTCCTCGATGAAGGAGACCGGCTTGCCGTCGCCCTTCATCGACATCATGATGTTGAGGCAGGCCTCGCGCACCTCCCAGACCTGCCTCTGGCGCGCCGGCTCGATCACCTCCACGACCGCGTCGGGAAAGCCGTGATCGGCCATGCAGCGATCGAGGCGCTTGAGATCGCCCGAGAGCGTGCCCCTGTCATCCCCGGCGAACTCGACAAGGAGCAGGCAATTGGGCTGGCCCTTGGTGATCTGCGCCAAGGTCCGGCGGAACAGGGGGATGTCGGCGCCGAGCACGAGCACGTTGCTGTCGACAAGCTCGACCGCGACGGGCCCGAGGGCGACGAGATGCCGGGTCGTCTCCATGGCCGAGCGGAAGGAGGGGAAATGGCACACGCCCATTACCCGATGCACGGGGAGGGCCGACAGCTTCAGGGTGACGGCCGTGGTCAGGGCCAGGGTGCCCTCGGAGCCGACGAGGAGATGGGCGAGGTTCGGCACCGGCTCGACGAGGCTGTCGAGGTTATAGCCGCCGACCCGCCGCTGCACCTTCGGGAAGCGCGCTTCGATCTCGGCGCGCTCGCGTTCGGCGATCCCGAGCATGCGCGACGCCAAGACGCTGATCCGCTCCGAGCCGGCGGCGCCGCCGGTGACGTTGTCGACGCGGCCGAAGGTGAAACGCTCCCCGTCCGGCAGCATGGCGTCGATCGACACGACGTTGTCGACCATCTTGCCGTAGAAGATCGAGCGGGCGCCGCAGGAGTTGTTGCCGGCCATGCCGCCGATCGTGCAGCGGCTCGCCGTCGACGGCTCGACCGGGAAGAAGAGCCCGTCCGGTCGAAGACGGGCGTTCAGCCGCTCGAGCACGGTCCCCGGCGCCACCGTGATCGTCCGGGCCTCGCGGTCGTAGGCGCCCGCCTCGTTCAGATGGCGGGAGAAATCGACGACGATCCCGGCGCCGATCGGCTGGCCGTTCTGCGACGTGCCGGCGCCGCGCGGGATGACCGGCACGCCTTCTTCGCGGGCGATGGTCAGGACGGCCTCGAGATCGTCGGCGTCCTTCGGGAACGCGACCGCGGCCGGCATGATCTGGTAGATGGAGGCGTCCGTCGCGTAGCGGCCGCGCGTGAACGCGTCGACCTTCACCTCGCCCTTGAGGGCGCGCGCGAGCTTCCGCTCGAGGGCGAAATTCCGGGACACGCCGGAGGGGACCGGGATGGGCAACGACAACGACACCTCGGGGGATGGCTGCAAGGATCAACGTGGCTGCGGGATAGCATACACGAGGGCGCCGCGATCGGCTTTCGTGACAGATGGCCGGAACTTGATAAGCTCCTCCACAAGCCGTGCCGCCGAAAGGAGCGCCCATGGAGATGCGGTTCATCGCCGAGGGCCTGGATTTTCCCGCCGGTCCGCTCGCCTTGGGGGTCGGCGACGTGGCGATCGCCGAGATCGGCGCGGGCCGGCTCGTGCGGATCGGCCGCCACGGCACGCGCGCCGTCCTCGCCGAGGTGGGAGGCGCACCGGCCGGATCGGCGATCGGGCCCGACGGCGCCATCTACCTGTGCAACAACGGCAGCCCCAAGATCGTGCGCGAGCAATTGCCCGACGGCCGCACCGCGTATCGTCCGCCCGAGCCCGGCGAGCTGCCGCCCGGCATCGGCGGGCAGATCCAGCGCGTCACCCTGGACGGCGAGGTCTCGACCGTCCATCGCGCCTGCGAAGGGCGCGACCTGATGGCGCCGACCGGGATCGTCTTCGACCGGCAGGGCTGTTTCTACGTCTCCGACAGCGGCCGCTATGACGGGCCGGTGCGCAATCCGGGCGTCTCCACCGAAAGCAAGCACCTGTCGGTGCTGCGCATGGCCGGCGCCATGGTGCGCCAAGCCGCCGGCTCGATCTATTACGCGTCGCCGGATGGGCGCATGATCCGCGAGGTGCTGCATCCGCTCGCCGCGCCGAGCGGTCTCGCCCTCAGCCCCGACGAGACGACCCTCTACGTGGCCGAGGCCGGCACCGGCCGCATCTGGGCCTTCCAGGTTGCGGCGCCCGGGCAGCTCGGCAAGCGCCGCTGCCTCGGGGTCGCGCCGGGGGCCCGGCCGCTCAATTTCAGCTGGTGCGAAGGGATCGCCGTCGACGACGACGCCAATGTCCTCACCGCTACCGTCGTCAACGGCGGCGTCACCACGTTCTCCTCGCACGGCCAATTGATCGAACACGTCTCGACCGGCGATCCGTTCACCACCGGCCTGTGCTTCGGCGGCGACGATCGCCGCACCCTGTTCGTGACGCTCGGCGGCAGCGGCCGCCTGATCGCCTACGAGGCTTGGCCGACACGCGGGCATCGGCCTGATTACGGTGCCTGACGGAGCTTCGCTCGATGCGCCGCGCGGCTTGGCGATGCAGGCCAGGCCCGCAACCGAGTCCCGCAACCGGCGATCGCGCATCTCCTCATTCTTGACACGCTCTGCGCGCACACGAAGGGCAGAACGCTCGTTCACAGCGATCGTCGTTCCCGATCGACCTTAATGACATCGTTCTGCACGCCATGAAGCGCGCTGCCCAGAGCGGGCTTCAGCGCAGTATGCTATACTGCTCGAGCCGACGGCACAGGATTGATCGTACCCGGCATGATGGCGCGAACACGCTTCGCGCGACATGTCGCTGCGTGGAGTTGAGGAGTATTACGATGACAGGACCAGCACCGAAGGGACGCCCCCCGTCAGGCAAGCACAACGTCGAGCTGATCAAGGCCGGGTTCGCTCAGTGCCGCTACATTGTCAGCGACAGTTCCGAGCCGGCGCTGTGCTGCGGGGCTCCGACCGATGGAGGAAGCTGGTGCGAATGGCACCGCCACATCGTCTACGAGCCGGCGCGCCAGCGCGTGCGGGACCGCAGCGCGGCGTGATCGCGAAAATGCAAGGGTCTTGCGGGATCGCCTGCGGGGCCGGGCTCTCCGCGACGGCGCTCCGCCTCATCAACGCGGCACGCTATCGGCGCGCCGGCCCGTCAGTCCGGCAGGCTGTCAGTCCGCCAAGTCGATCGCGGTCGCTTCGCGTCCCTTCTGGCTCTGCACAACGCTGATCTGCACCCGCTGACCTTCCTGGAGATCGGGGATGCCGGCGCGCTCCAGCACCGAGCGGTGCACGAACACGTCCTTGCCCTGGTCCTCGGCGGCGATAAAGCCGAAGCCCTTGGCCGGATTGTACCACTTGACCGTGCCGGCGATTTCCTGAGCCGGGCCGAGGTCGCGCGGCTCGCTCTGGTAGGGTGACCGGCGCGGTCCGCCGCCGCCCATCGGACCACGACCGAAGCCGCCCGATCCGCCGGGGCCTCCCCGGGGGCCACCACCACCGCCACCGCCGCCGCCGCCCGCGCCGGGCGTCGCCGTGCTGGTGTCGACGCTTGTGATCTGGGTGACCTGCGGACCCTTCTGCCCGGGCGAGACCCGCACGGTCAGGCGCGTGCCGGGCTCGAGCTCGCGGTAGCCCGCCGCCTCGACGGCGCGGATATGCAGAAAGGCGTCGCCGGAGCCGTCGCCCATCTCGGCGAAGCCGAAGCCCTTCTGCGGGTTGAACCACTTCACCACCGCGTCGATCTCCGGACCGGAAGACCGCGGCGCCATCGAGCGCGAATCCGGCATAGGACCAGGCGGGAAAGGATCACGGCCAGGTTTGGTGAACTCGTCGCCGCCGCCGAAATCGCGCCGGCGCGTATCACGGAAATCTCGTCCTCGACTCATCAGGAAGCTCGCGTGCAGGGCCTGTTAAGGTTCAATAGCGAAACGGATCAAGTGTGCCTATTCTCGCAAAGTTCCAACTCGCGATCGTCTGTGACCGAAGCCCTTGAGGTTTTCGTCGAGGTTTTCGTCCATGTCTGCACGCGCGCCGGAGCCTGGCAAGGACACCGCCCAGCCTGATTATCACCGGAACCCGGCTTTCCGTCTAGTCAAACTTGTGTGTCGCCCCGGCGACACGCGGAAGACAGCAGAAGGCAGACCCGGCGAGCGAGCCGGGCGCCTTTCATCGTTCCCGGAACGCCCGAGCCACCTGATCCTCGAACGGTTTCACGAGGTAGGAGAGGGCGGTCCGCGAACCCGTCTGGATGAAGGCCTCGACCGGCATGCCGGGAATGAGGGCCTTGCCTTCGAGCTTGTTCAGCTCGTCCTCCGGGATGGAGACGCGCACCGTATAGTATGATGTGTTCGTCTGCTGCTCGCGGGTCAGGTCGGCGGAGACGCGCGAGACCGTGCCGAAGATTTCCGGCGTCGTGCGCTGGCTGAACGCGGAGAAGCGCAAGCTGACCCGCTGGCCGGGATGCACCTGGTCGATGTCCTGAGGAGCGATGCGGGTTTCGACGACGAGGCTGTCGGCCTGCGGCACGATCAGCATGATCGGCTCGCCCGCATTGATGACGCCGCCGATCGTGTGCGCGGCGAGCTGGTGCACGAAGCCGTTCTGCGGGGCGCGGATGTCGACGCGCCTGAGCTGGTCCTCGGCCGCGACCTTGCGCTCCACCAATTCGCCGATCTTGGCCTGGCTGTCGCGCAGCTCGGCGGCGACCTCGCGCTTGAGATCCTGCACGAGCTGGATGATCTGCAGCTCGGTTTCCGCGATCTTGCCCCTCGACGCGGCGATCGAGGCGACGAGCTGACCCTCCTCGCCGTCGAGGCGCGACGCTTCCCGCTGCAGGGAGGTGAGGCGGGTGATCGGCACGAGGTTCTGCTTGTAGAGCCGGTCCACGCCTTCCAGCTCTTGGTTGATCAAGCCGGTTTGCTTGCGCTTGGCGGCGGCTTGCGCTTCGAGCCCGCGGATTTCCTCGCGCAGCTGGGTGATGCGCTCGCTGAGCTGAGCGCGCTGCCCCTCGATCGCGGTGCGGCGGGCCTCGAACAGGCTGCGCTCGCCACCGAGCACTTCGGCGACGTCGGCATGATCCTTCCTGGCGATCAGGGTCTCGGGGAAATTGATGCTCCGTTGACTGTCGCGCTCGGCGACGAGGCGCGCTTGCCGCGCTTCGAATTGGTCGAGCTGCTTCGACACCATCGACAGGCTGGCCCGCGTCACGGTCTCGTCGAGCCGGATGACGAGGTCGCCCGTCTGCACCCGATCGCCGTCTCGGACGCGGATCTCGCCGACGATGCCGCCGGTCGGATGCTGCACCTTCTTGACATTGCTTTCGACCACCACCTGACCGGCGGAGATCACCGCTCCGGACAGGGACGTCGTCGCCGCCCATACGCCGAAGCCGCCGAAGAGCAGCACGACGACGGCAAGGCCGGCTTGCGTCTGGCGCCGCATGGATTGGCGCAGGTTCCGGGAGGTCTGGGTTTCCGTCATGGTCAACTCTCGTCAGGAGCGGTCGGGCGGGCCGCCGGCCGCGCCGGCGGCGCGGAGCGGCTGAGCGGCGGGCTTGGCCGGCGGCACGGCCTGCGGCACGAGGGTCTTGCGCAGCACGTCGTCGCGCGGACCGAAGGCCTGCATGGTGCCGTTCCGCATCACGAGCACCTGGTCAAGGGCGGCGAGGGCGCTCGGCCGATGGGCCACGACGACGACGATGCCGCCGCGGGTCCGCACGCCCTTGATGGCCTCGGTCAGGGCGGCTTCGCCTTCCGCGTCGAGATTGGAGTTCGGCTCGTCGAGAACGACGATGAACGGATCTCCGTAAAGAGCGCGCGCCAGGGCGATGCGTTGGCGCTGCCCTGCCGACAGGGACCCCGCGCCCTCGCCCGTGCGCGCATCGTAGCCGTCGGGCAGGCGCAGGATCATCTCATGCGCGCCGGCCGCTTTTGCGGCCGCCACCACTTTCGCGGGATCGGCCTTGTCGGAGAAGCGGGCGATGTTCTCCGCGACGGTGCCGTCGAAGAGCTCGATGGCTTGCGGCATGTAGCCGATGGCGGTGCCGAGGGCGGCAGGGCTCCAATGCTCCAGCGTCGCGCCGTCGAGCCGGATCGCCCCGCGAATGGCCGGCCAGACCCCGACGAGGGCGCGCACGAGCGTCGATTTGCCGGAGGCGCTCGGACCGATGACGCCGAGCCCGTCGCCCGCCGCGAGCGCGAAGCTGACATTGCTGACGATGACCTCGCGGCTGCCCGGGATGCCGATGACGAGGCTTTCGGCCGTGAGGCTCTGTTTCGGCGCCGGCAGGGTCATCGGTTCGGCCTCCGGCGGCAGAGCCGCGAGGAGTTCGCTGAGCCGCCGCCAGCTTTGCCGGGCCGCCAGAAACGATTTCCAGTGCGCGATCGCCGTCTCGATCGGCGCCAAGGCGCGGCTCGTCAGGATGGAGGCTGCGATGATCACGCCGGGCGAGGCCATGTCGAGAATGGCAAGCCAGGCGCCGACCCCGAGAACGAGCGACTGCAGGAGAAAGCGCAGCACCTTCGAGAGGGCGCCGAGTCCGCCGGACGCGTCGGCCGCGCGTTCCTGGGCCAAGAGGTACTTGTCGTTGACGGCGGCCCAGCGCCGCGCGAGCGGCGCCGCCATGCCCATCGCCTTGATGGCCTCGGCATTGCGGCGGGAGGATTCCGCCTGCAATTGGCGGGCGGCCGCGTGGCCGGCCGCTTCGTGCAAGGGCTTGCGCGACATCACCTCGGTCATCACCGCAAGGCAGAACAGGATGAGCGCACCGATGAGGGCGATGAGCCCGAGCCAGGGATGGAGCAGAAAGCAGAGCCCGAGATAAAGCGGCAGCCAGGGCAGGTCGAAGAGCGCGGTCGGGCCGACGCCCGACAGGAAGCCTCGCACCGTGTCGAAGTCCCGCAACGGCTGCAGGCCCTCCGCGCCGGTGCGGCCCTTCAACGGCAGGGTGACGACGATGTTGAAGATGCGGGTGGACAGCTCGGCGTCGAGGGTCGACCCGACCCGGGTGAGCAGGCGCTGGCGCAGGAAATCGAGCACGCCTTGCAGCCCGAACAGGAAGATGATGAGAACCGTGAGGCCGATCAGGGTCGGGACGCTGCGGCTCGGCAGCACCCGGTCATAGACCTGCAGCATATAGATCGAGCCGGTCAGCATCAGGACGTTGATGACGCCTGAAAATATCCCGACGCTTAAGAAGGCGCCGCGGCAGGACGCCAGCGCCAGAGCCAGTTCAGACTTCCTCGATCGCATGCCCCAGAACCCCTTCCGGCTGCCCGGGCCGGAATGACCAATACGCGAGCTGAGGCAACGGCTCAGCGCCCTCCTGCCTGCTGCCTGCGCTCTTATACCATAATGGAGGCTCTTGTTGATCTCGTGTCATGTGGGTCACGGAGGAGATCCGAGGCGGCCGTTCCCCTTTGCCTCGGAGGTGGACGCTAGCGGAAGCATTGCTCGGTGATCGCCGACAGGCGCTCCTGCTCGGCCGCATCCGTGCTTCCGGACAGGGCCTGCCGCCACAAGTCTCCGCTTTTCAAGCGCTCGACGGCGCAGGCGCAGCCGGTGCTGCACAGAGGTGCCGCCGCTCCGGTGCCGGTGCAGGTCTCCTCGCAATCCCGCCGGAAGACGGCCTCCTCGGCTCTCGGGTTCGGGCCGGTCACCTGGACGAGGAGGATCAGCGCCCCGAGCAGCAGCGGTTGGTGGACGAGGTAGATGGCAAGGCTGCGCCGGCCGCTCCAAGCCAGCGCCCGCGCGAGGGGACGAGACGGAGGTCCTGCGACGGCCGGCGGCGCAACCGCCAAGCGCCGGATCACGCGGCCCGTGGCGAGCCCCACCAGCACCCATCCGAACCACGGAAAGACCGGCACGTAATCGTTGGTGACCGGTGCGTTGCTGCCGAGCCCGAGCCAGTCGAGATAAGGCTCGTCGAGCGCCGGCGCCGTGAACAGGACCGGCGCCGCGAAGCAAAAAGCCGCCACGACCGCAAGGACCGCGGTCGGGGCATGCAGGAAGGGCAGGGCGAGAAGGCTCGACAGCGCGATGCAATGCAGGATGCCGAAGAAGATATACTCGTCGGGAAAGGCGAAGCGGGTCACGAGGGTAATGGCGAGGGCGGCCCCGGTGATGACGGCGAGGCGTCGGAGATGCGATCGCCAGCGCACGCCGTCGCCGTGGCCGAGCGCCAGTCCGATCCCGACCAGCACCAGGAACGAGGCCGCGATCATCCGGGCGAACAGCTGCCAAGCCGGGTGGCCGACGATATCCGTGGCGATCAGCCGGACGAAGCTCAGGTCCCAGGCGAAATGATAGACGACCATCGCCGCGATGGCGACGCCGCGCGCCACATCGATGGCGGGCCAACGCGGGCGGATCGGCTCGGAGCCGGGGCTCTGGTGCAATCGGGCGACCTCCCTTTGAGCCATCGTCAGTCATCTCGCCGCCGAACATGCGAGGCGAGACAAGCCGTCGGCCTTGGCTTCCCATAGCGGGCCGCCAATATGGGTGGAATGGCCACGCGCGACCTCGATAGTAACCTGTCGACGCAGATCGATGAATTGGCGGCGCTCGTCGCCGCAGCCGAGACGGTCGCGGGCTTCACCGGAGCGGGCATCTCGACCGAGAGCGGCGTGCCCGACTTTCGCTCGCCGGACAGTCCGTGGATGCGCAACAAGCCGATCCCGTTCGACGACTTCCTGGCTAGCGAGGCCGCGCGCCGCGAAGCGTGGCGGCGCAAGTTCGCCATGGACGATCTCTACCGCGGCGCACGCCCGAGCCGCGGGCATCTCGCCCTCGCTTCGCTTGTGGCGCGCGGCAAGATGCCGGCCGTCATCACGCAGAACATCGACGGCCTTCATCACGAATCGGGCATCCCGGCGGAGCGCGTGATCGAGCTGCACGGCAACGGCACCTATGCGAGC
>DASQLE010000459.1:0-3454 GCA_035630175.1 Beijerinckiaceae bacterium | reverse complement strand
CAACGCCAAGGCCAACGTGCCCCGCGAGACCCTGAAGGTCTTGAAAGACAACGGCCTGCGCCTTCTTCTCGTCGGCTACGAATCCGGCAACCAGCAGATCCTGCACAACATCAAGAAGGGCATGCGCATCGAGGTGGCGGAGCGCTTCACCAAGGATTGCCACGAGCTCGGCATCACCATCCACGGCACCTTCATCATGGGCCTGCCGGGCGAGACGAAGGAGACGATCGAGGAGACGATCCGCTTCGCCACGCGCATCAACCCGCATACCATCCAGGTCTCGCTCGCGGCGCCGTATCCCGGCACCTTCCTCTACCAGCAGGCGCTCGACAACGGCTGGCTCGATTCGGCCAATGCGGAACTGGTCGACGCCAACGGCGTGCAGATCGCGCCGCTGCATTACGACCATCTCACCCACACCGAGATCTTCCAATCGGTCGAGCAGTTCTACCGGCGTTTCTATTTCCGCGCGCCGAAGATCGCCGCCATCGTCGGCGAGATGGTGCGAAGCCCCGAGATGATGAAGCGGCGCCTGCGCGAGGGCCTCGAGTTCCGCCGTTTCCTGCGCGAGCGGCGCGAGGTCGCGGCCTGAAGCGCCTCGTCGTCACGGCCGACGATTTCGGGCTCGCGCTCGAGGTCAACGAGGCCGTCGAGGCGGCGCACCGCGATGGCATCCTCACCGCCGCGAGCCTCATGGTGGCGGAACCCGCCGCCGCCGACGCGGTCGGGCGCGCGCGCCGCCTCCCGCTTTTGCGCGTCGGCCTGCACCTCGTGCTGGTCGAGGGACGGCCGACCCTGCCGCCCGAGCGCATCCCTGACCTCGTCGACGGCGAAGGGCGCTTCCGCACCGACATGGCCCGGCTCGGCCTCGACATTTTTGCGCGCCCGCGCGCGCGCCGTCAGCTCGACGCCGAGATCGCGGCCCAGTTCGAGGCGTTCGCGGCGACCGGCCTCGCGCTCGACCACGTCAACGCGCACAAGCATTTCCACCTGCATCCGACGATCGCCGGCGCAGTCCTGCGCATCGGCCGGCGCTACGGCCTGCGCGCTCTGCGCGTGCCGCTCGAGCCGGTCTCGGTTCTCGCCGGCATCGAGCGGCAGGCGATGCGCCCGGCGGCGTTGGTCGCGGCGCCCTGGGCGAGACTGCTCCGCTTGCAGGCGCGGCGCGCCGGGCTCGTCACGCCCGACGCCGTGTTCGGCCTCGCCTGGTCGGGCGCCATGACGACGGAGCGGCTGGCGGGGCTCCTCAGCCGCCTGCCGGACGGCCTGACCGAGATTTATTCCCATCCGGCGACCGCCGACGCCTTTCCAGGTAGCGCGCCCGGCTACCGTTACGTTGAGGAGCTTAGGGCGCTGACGGCGCCGCCCGTGCGCGAGGCTTTGCGAGCCGCCGGGGCGCAGATCGGCGGCTATGCGGATTTTTCCGGCGCGGCGTGAAGCGCCTCCGCGTGCGCCGCCTCGCGCGGCGGGCCGAGGAAGGCGGGCACGACGATAAAGGCGGCGAGCAGCGTGAAGACGAGCGACAGGGCGAGGAGGGCGCCCATGCTGGCCGTGCCGGGGTGGCTCGAGAAGAACAGGCTGCCGAAGGCGACGCCGGTGGTGAGGGCGCTGAAGAAGATCGCCCGCGTCAGGCTCGAGGCGAGCATGTCGGCGACGCCGGCTCGCCAGGCGAGAATGTAGTAGATGTGGAAGGCGACGCCGACGGCGAGCATGAGCGGCAGCGCGATGATGTTGGCGAAGTTGAGCGGCAGCCCGACGAGATAGGCGGCCTCCAGCGTCATGATGGTGGCGAGCACGAGCGGCCCGAGGGTCAGGGCCACGTCGAGCACCCGGCGCAGCGCGATCCACAGGATCAGGAAGATCGCCGCCAGCGCGAGCAGGCCGGCCATGATGAAAGCGCGCACGATGGTGCGCCCGGATTCGATGATGGTCACGGGGCCGCCGGTGGCGTTCGGAGCGACGCTCCGCACGGCGTCGGCGAAGCCGGCGAGCACGTCGTTGTCGGTGGCGTCCCCGCGCGGGAACGCCTCGACCCGCGCCTCGCCGGTCGGCGACACCCAGTCGGCGACGATGTCGGCGGGCAGGGTTTCGCGCGTGACCGGCTCGGCCATGAAAGCGTTGCGCAGCTGCGCCAGCAGGCGCTTGAGATCGGTCGTCACGGCGGTTTCGGCCGCCGTCCGCACGGCCGGGCTCCCAGAGGCGAGCCGGTCGAGCGTCGTGGCGAGCTGCCGCGCCGTGTCCTCCGAAGCCCCGGCAGCCGTGCCCGCCACGGAGCGCAGCGCGCCGGCGGCCGCGCGCAGCGCCTCGATGTTGTCGGCATCGGTCGGCGGCGGCAGCGCCGTCGGGTTCACGACCGAATCGAGCAAGAGCGCCGCATCGTGGATGAGGGCGAGCTTCGCCTCCTGGTCGTCGGGCAGGAAGGTCGAGAGCGTGACGGCGCGCGCCACCTCGGGCAAGCCCGCGAGCCGCGCCGCGAGGCTGTCCGCCTCCGCCAGGGAGGGCGCCAGCACGTCGATCGTGGTGGGGCTCGTCTCCGGGGTTTTGGCGAGGTCCAGGAAGGTCGCCACCGACTCGACGCTGCGGCTGCGCAGGTTCATCGGGTTGGCGTCGAAGGGCAGCTTGAGGAGGAACGGCAGCCCGGCCACGACGAGGGCGACCGTGGCGATGATCACCGCGCGGCGATGGCCGGCGATCCAGCGGTCGACGACGGCGAGCGAGGCGGTGTCGACGGTTTCCCGCTCGCCGGGCGGGCGCAGCACGCGGATCAGGGCTGGCAGGAGGGTCAGGGTCAGCGCGTAGGCGATGATCATGCCGAGGCCGGCGATCAGGCCGAGCTCCGAGACGCCGCGGAACTCCGTCGGCAGGAACGAGAAGAAGCCGGCCAAGAGCGACACGGCCGCAAGCGTCAGCGCCCAGCCGACGCCGCGGGCGGCGGCGACGATCGCTCCCTTGAGGTCGCCGCTGGCGTGACGCTCGGCGCGGTAGCGCACGGCGAATTGGATGCCGAGATCGACCCCGAGCCCGAGAAACAACGCCATGAAGGCGACCGAGATGAGGTTGAACTCGCCGACAACGGCAAGGCCGACCCCTGCCGTGATGATGAGGCCCGAGAACAATGTCACCAGCACGGCGACGATCACGCGCCCCGAGCGCAGCGCGAAGAAAAGCACCAGGGCGATGGCCGCGATCGTCAGGGCGCCGTTGAGGCCGGCATTCTCGGCGACGGTGGCGAATTCCTCGTCCGCGAGGGGCACAGGGCCGGTGAGCCGCACGGCGACACCGTTGTCGCGCGTCAGCCCGAGCTCGGCGGCTGTGCGGCGGACGAGGTCGATGGCCTCGCCGCCCGGCTGCAGGGCGTTGTAGTCGAGCTTGGGCTGGATCAGGATGAAGCGCCGGAGCTCGCGCGGTTCGGCCTTGCCGTCCGACAGGAGCATCTGCCAGGACAGCCGGGCCG
>DASQLE010000458.1:0-6377 GCA_035630175.1 Beijerinckiaceae bacterium | reverse complement strand
CGCATCGAGCTGCCGGCGGACGCGGCTGCGGCGAAGCCCGGCCGGGAGGGGTAGGCATGGCGATCGAGGCCGACGCCGTCACCACCCCGGTCGCGGAGATCCCGCTCTCCTTCGCCTTCGGCTGGCGCTGGCTGCTGGCCGTGGGGCTCGCGGGCGCCCTGATCCTGCTGCTCGGCTATGCCTTCGTGTCGCTCCTCCTGATCGGGATCGGCGTGTGGGGCGTCAACGTGCCGTTCGTGTGGGGGCTCGATCTCATCAACTATGCGTGGTGGATCGGCATCGCCAACGGCGCCAGCCTGTTCGCCGCCATCCTCGTGCTGCGTCGCCACGACCTGCGCACCGCCGTCAACCGCTTCGCCGAGGGCGTGGCGCTGTTCGCCGTGATCTGCGCCGGCATGTTCCCGATCATCCATCTCGGGCGGCCGTGGTATTTCTATTGGGTGTTCCCGTATCCGGCGACCCACGAGGTGTGGCCCCAGTTCCGCAGCACCCTGACCTGGGATTTCTGGGCCATCAGCACGCACTTCATCGTCACCACGCTGCTCTGGTACACCGGACTCATTCCCGATCTCGCCACAATGCGCGACCGCGCCCGCTCGCGCCTCGTCGCACGCCTCTACGGAATCTTCGCTCTCGGCTGGCGTGGATCCTTGCGCGAATGGGCCTACCACCAGGCCGCCTACCGGCTCGTCGCCGTGCTGGTGCTGCCGCTGATCCTCGTCATGCAGAGCACGGTCGCCTTCGAGTTCGCGGTCACCCTCGTGCCCGACTGGCACGAGACCCGCATGCCGCTGCACTTCGTCGTCACCGGCCTGGCGCAGGGGCTCGCCATCGTCCTTCTCGTCGGCGTCCTGCTGCAATGGGGCCTGCGCCTCGAGCGCTATATCGACGAGGACGACATCGACCTTCTCGGCAACCTCGTCCTCGCCGCCGGCTGCGGCATCGCCTATCTCTTCGCGACCGAGATCGGCATGGCGCTGCTCGCCGACCCGGTCACCAAGGAGGCGACCCTCAACCGGTTCACCGGCGATTACGCGTGGCTTTCGTGGGGCGCGGTGGCGCTCGGGGCGCTCGCGCCGCAGGCGTTCTGGTGGCGGCGCGTCCGGCAGAGCGTGGTCGGCGCGGTGCTCGTCGCCCTCGCCGCCAATGCCGGCATCTGGCTCGACCGATTCTCGATCGTGGTCGCCGGCCTGCAGCGCGACTACCTGCCCGCCACATGGCGCAGCTACGCGCCGACCGCGCCCGAGTGGAACCTGCTCTTCGGCACGATCGGAATCATGGCCTTGTGCCTGCTCCTGTTCGCCCGGTTCGTTCCCGTCGTCGCCATGTACGAGATCCGGCACGACGAGCACGAGGAAGCGTCCTCGTGAGGGCGCCCCTCGGTCTCCTCGCCGAATTCCGCACGGCGGACGAGCTGTCGCGCGCGCTCGCGGCCGCGCGCCGGGAAGGCTATACCGCGATCGAAGCCTTCGCGCCGTTCCCGATGGCGGACGAGGAGCGGGCGTTCGGCTATCGCACCTCCGCGATCCCGCTCCTGGCGACGATTGCGGCCTGCATCGGCGCCGCGATCCAATACTACTCGCAATATTGGATGAACGCCGTCGATTACCCAATCAATGTCGGCGGGCGGCCTTTGCACAGCTGGCCGGCCTTCATTCCCTCGACGGTCATCGTCGCCATCCTGTGGGCGGGCGCGGCGGCCTTGCTCGGCATGCTCCTCATCCTGCGGCTGCCGCGCCTGCACCATCCGCTGTTCGCGGTGCCCGGCTTCCGGCGCGCGTCGGAGGATCGCTTCTTCCTCCTGATCGAGAGCCGCGATCCGTTGTTCGAGGAGGCGGAGGCGGCGCAATTCCTCGCCCGCCTCGAGCCGCACGCCGTGCAGGAGGTGCAAGCATGAAGGGCACTAGATCACGACGCGTTTTGATCGAATCGATCAAAACGCGTGTGCGTGATCGATTCCAAAAAGTTGAGCATGATGTTTTTGCGCAAAGTGGTACCCACTTTGCGGCATCATGCTCTAGGCTGCTCGCCGCGGGCATGCTCCTTCTCGCCGCCTGCGATTCCGGCACCGTGGAGCGGGACGAGGTCAGCTCGACGCGCGTCGTGATGCGGGCGGACGCACCGATCCCGCCCGGCACCGTGCCGCGCGGCACGATTGCCGACCGGGCGGCCGAAGCGGCGGCGCCGCAGGACCTCACCGGCGCCGCAGCCGCGGGGCGAGCCCGCTACGAGATCTTCTGCACGCCCTGTCATGGAGGGGCCGGCGAAGGGGACGGGCCGATCGTGCGCCGCGGCTTCCCGGCGCCGCCGTCCCTCCAGGTCGGTAAAGCCCGTGAGGCCGGCGCCGAGCAGATCGTCGCCGTCATCACCCACGGGCAGGGCCGCATGCTGCCCATGGCCGACCGGGTGCTGCCGGCGGAGCGCTGGGCGATCGCGGCTTACGTGAAAGCGCTGCAGGCGCAAGGCCCGGCGCGTCCGCCGCGCGAGCCGGCGCGATGAGCCGCCCGTGGGCATCAAGCGCGCGCCCGGCGGGTCTGATCGCCATGGCGCTGGCCGCGTCCCTCGTCGGGATCTGGCTCGGGGAGGCGGTGACCGAGAGCTGGTTCCTGGTGCTGTCCGTGCTCGTCGGGATCGCTCTCGGCAGCCTCGGGCTCCTGATGGTCGGGCACCTCCTCGGCGACATCTGGCTCGAGCCGGTGCGGGCGGAATTGGAGGCGGCGAGTCTCACGATGCCCCTCCTCGCCGTGCTGGCGCTGCCGCTCGCCTTCGGGCTCGAGCAGCTTTATCCGTGGGCGACGGATAGTTTCGCGGCGAAGGTCGTGCCGCCCGTCCGCCGCGCGCTTTACGAGCCCTCCGGCTTCGTCCTCCGAGGCGCCGCTTACCTCGCCTGTTGGACAGCCCTCGCCCTTTGGATCGCGCGACCCGGCAGCCACCGGGCCGCGAGCGCTGTCGGGCTCGTGCTCATCTCGGTGACGACGAGCCTCGCGGCCGTCGACTGGTTCATGTCGCGGGAGCCGCTGTTCTGGTCGACGCTCTACGGCTTCGCCTTCGCGGTCAGCCAACTCCTGGCGGCGCTCGCCGGCGCGATCGCCATTGCGCTGCTGCGGCCGGGCCACCCGGAAGCGGAGCGGCTGCGCAGCCTGGAGCGCGTCCTGCTGACGCTGGCGATCCTCGCTCTGTGGGTGTGGTTCGCGCAATACATCGTCATCTGGCTCGCCAACCTCCCGGACGAGGCGGCCTGGTATCTGGCGCGCGCCGACTGGGCTTGGCTGAAGGGCGGCTTCGTTCTGCCGGTCCTCGTCGCCGCGATCCTCATCATGGTGCCGACCGGTGCGAGCCGCCCGCAGATGCTGGCCGCCTCCTGTCTGGTCGTCGCTCAGCATGTCGGCCACATGGTCTGGCTGATCCGGCCGGCCAGCCAAGGCGAGACCTCGCTGGTCACCGATGGATTCGTGGCGGCAGCGCTCGCGTTCGTGGCCGCGTTGTGGCTGGGCGCGGCGCTGCGCAGTCGCCGGCGCGCGTCTGCCGATCAGCGCGCGGCGTTCTCGCCGCGCGGCGCGAGCGGAAGTGAAGGGGCGTTCGGATAAACGTCGGCCCCGGCGGCGCCGAGGGTGAAGAGATAGCTGGCCATGTCGCGCGCCTCCGCGTCGCTTATGCCCATATCCGGCATGGCGGTGCGCGGCGCGAGGGCGGGCGGGCTGATCAGCCATTGCACGAGGAAGACCGGCGTATTCGGATACTCGCCGGCGAGGATGGTGCGCTTGGCGAAAGCGGTGAGCGGAGGCCCGACGACGCCGCGCGCCTCGCGGATTCCCTCGATGGTGTGGCAGGCGCCGCAGCCGTAGCTGCGGATGAGGGCGCGCCCGCGGTCCGGGTCGCCGTTCTCGATGCGCAGATGCCGCGCCGGCGAATCCTCGCAGCCCGCGAGGGCGACGGCCAGAGCGGCGGCGAGGATCGTGGGGCTCAGGCGCATAGGGGCGTCAGCAGGATCGGGATCAACATCCAGGCGACGGCGAGCGCCGCGACCGCGTCGAGCGCCGCGGCGAGACGGGCGAGGAACGGGCTGTCGTAGTGCGCGCCTCGTGAGCGCAGCCAGCCGTGGACGGCGACGATGCCGACCGTCACCAGGGTTGCGCCGACGAGCGCGGCGGTGACGAGCATGCGCTCGTCCGGGCTCATGGCCGGCAGCAGGCTGCAGGCGAGCGCCTGGCCGACATAGACGATCAGAAAATAGATCGCCCAGGCGAACAGGCCGAAGGCCGGATCGAGCAGGCGGTAGAGCGCGCCGGGCCGCGCGCCCCCGTCCGAGCGGGCATAAGCCTCAGACGGCACGGGGGAAGCCTGCCACGAGGGCCAGGATCGGCAGCGCCGTTGCGGCGGTGAAGCGCCACCACACCAGGCAGAGATGCAGGGTGAGCGCACGCCAGCAGTCGATCATGCCCAGCCACAGGCGCAGCAGGCACCAGCCGGCCATGAAGGCGCCGATGCCGAGATGGAAGCCGGCATAGCCGGCGAGCGCCCACATGGCAGCGCCGTAGCTGTGCGCCGTCGGATCAACCGCGAGGAGCCACAGCCAACCGCCGAGCAAGGCGGCGACGCCGAAGGCGAGGGACGCCGCCAAGGCGGAGCCGGCCCCGATCCGCCGCTCGGACCGGTTCAGCCGGAAAGCCGCTTCGAAGGCGAGCCAGGCGAGCGCCGCCGCGCCGGCGACGAGGCAGGCTTCCGAAATTCCGGGCAGCGCCGTCCCGTCCGGCGGCCAATCCTCGGGCCGGCCCATCCACAGGAACAGGTAGGAGAACACGAAGGCGGCGCCGACGCTCGCATCGGACACGAGCGTGACGACCATGCCCCAATAGCCGATGGAGGCCTTGTCGCTGCGGTAAAGCGGCAGGGCGAGGCCGTGTCCTGCATCCGCCGGCGCCCGCGGCAGGTCGCGGTCCATCGACCATAGCCAGAACAACAGGGCGACCGTCCCGATCGCCCCGAAGGCGAGCGCCGCCGGCATGACTTTGAAGGTCGCCGCCGCGAGCGAGACGGCGACGGCGAGCGCCGACACGAAGCCGACCCAGCCCGGGCCGGGCAGGCGGATGATCTGCTCGGGGCTGCCGTCGAGCGGCGCGGTGACGAGCGACTCGCGCTCGCCCGTCGGCGCGTCAGGGAGATAGCCCCAGCCGGCCTCGACATGCTCGCGCAGGTTCTGCTTGTCCCACAGGGGGTAGCGCGAGGTGATCGGCGGCAGGCTGCGGAAGCCCACCTGCGATTGGCCGGACAGCCATTCGAGGGACGGCGCCTGCCACGGATTGTCGCCGGCCTCGCGCCCGCGTCGCAGGTGCCAGGCGAAATCGACGATGAAGGCGAGCACGCCGGCCGCGAACACGAAGGCGAACACGCTCGAGACGAGGTTGAGCGCATTCCAGCCGAGATCGCCGGCATAGGTGTAGACCCGGCGCGGCATGCCGCTGAGCCCCGTGACGTGCATCGGCAGGAAGGCGGCGTTGAAGCCGACGAACATCAGCCAGAACGCCCATCGCCCGAGGCGCTCCGACATCAGTCGCCCCGTCACCAGCGGCGTCCAATAATAGAAGGCGGCGAAGAGCGGGAAGACCATGCCGCCGATCAGCACATAGTGCAGATGCGCGACGATGAAATAGGTGTCGTGCGCCTGCCAGTCGAACGGCACGGCCGCGACCATGACGCCGGTCAGCCCGCCGACCGTGAAGATGAACAGGAAGCCGAGCACGAACAGCATCGGCACGTGCAGTTGCGGCTTGCCCTCCCACAGGGTGGCGATCCAGGCGAACACCTGGATGCCCATCGGCACGGCGATGGCCGTGCTGGCGGCGGCGAAGAAGGACAGCGACAGTCGCGGCAGCCCGGTCGTGTACATGTGGTGGACCCACAGGCCGAAGCTGAGGACGCCGATCGCCACCGCGGCCATCACGACCCAGGTGTAGCCGACGAGCGGCGTGCGTGCGAAGGTCGGCACGATCATCGAGACCATGCCGGCCGCCGGCAGGAAGATGATGTAGACCTCCGGGTGCCCGAACAGCCAGAACAGGTGCTGCCAGAGCAGCGGGTCGCCGCCCCGCGTCGGATCGTAGAACGGCATGTGGAAGGCCCGTTCCAGCTCGAGCAGGATGTCGGCGGAGATCACGGCCGGCATGCCGATCATGATCATGCCGGCGGTGACCAGCATGTACCAGGCGAAGATCGGCATCGTGGCGAGCGTCATGCCGGGCGCGCGCGTCTTGAGGATGCCGACGATGAGCTCGACGGCGGCCGCCACCGCGGCGATCTCGACGAAGCCGAGCCCGAGGATCCAGATGTCGGCGTTGATGCCGGGCGAGTAGACGGGGCCGGTGAGCGGCGGATACATG
>DASQLE010000457.1:0-5879 GCA_035630175.1 Beijerinckiaceae bacterium | reverse complement strand
GATGCGGCCGTAGCCGTGGTGCCCGTAGCCGATGCGGCCATACCCATGGTGCCCGTAGCCGAGGCGGCCGTAACCGTGCCCGCCATAGCCATGCCGGTCGAAGCCATGCTGACCGTAGACGGCGCTTCCATAGCCGTAGTGACCGAAAAAGACGCGGTCGTAACTGTAGGGCCCGTAGAACGGGCTCACGTGGAGAACACGGCCGTGCCCGTAGAAGGAGCTGCCGCCACGCCGGAAGTCGTGAAACCCGAAGCGGCGCGCGTGATGGCCATAAGATCCGAAGGCCGGCCCGCTTCTCGCGAAGCCGCGGCTGTGGAAGGCGCCGTGGCGCGGCGCGCTCCCATGCCATCCGCCGAAGGCGCGGCCATGCGCGGCCGCGCCATGCCGGAAACCCGGCTCCGCGAGAACGCCGCCGGACGTCAGGGGGCTGAGGGATAGGGCAAAGGCCGCGAAAAGCAGGCGGGGCGGCACGCGTCGCATGCACGATACTCCACTCGGTCCGCCTCCCCGCCGCGACCTTAGCGGCTTTCGCCGCCCCGGTCAGCGCGTCTTCAAGTTTGCGTTAATGGCAGGCCGCGATGCGGCGCACGACCCAACCCTCGCCTTCCACCCATAGGCGGCGGCGCGGCCGGTTGCAGCCCGGCTCCTCCTCGACCGCCGCCTTGGAGACGGACGACGTCGTGGCCGGATCGGCCTCGGCGAGCTTCGTCGGCTTGACGGAAGCGGTCGAGCGCGTCCGATCCTGCTGCACCGGAGCCGCCGCGGCGGGCGCCAGCGGAACGAGAAGCAGGGTCGAGCCGAACAGAAGGGCGCCGGCAGCGGTGCGGAGCCCCGCATGGGAAAAGCGATACGTCACGGGTTATCCCCCTGTGCCCGGCGTGCATGCCGGGTTTATTGGTGGCCTCGGGGAGACAATTCCAAAAGCACAGTTTTGTTTCGGTGCAATGGCGCACAATATGTCGAACGGGAAACAAAAGCTTGCGCGCTTGCGGAAAGCGCCGGCCGCTGGTACGCGGCTGCCGTGGAGGCGATGCCGGTGTAGCACAGCGGTAGTGCAGCGGTTTTGTAAACCGAAGGTCGGGAGTTCGATCCTCTCCACCGGCACCATCGACCTCACGCATCACGGTTGCGCGATCCAGCATTCCAAACCCTGCGCCTCTCGGGCGGGACGTTTGGAAATCGAGCGCGGCGCTTGCCGGGGGGCACGACGCGCGTTTTGCGGCACGGGGCGCTTGCCTCCCATTCGCTCCGTCATGTAGCGCCTGCGGGATGGACGCCGCGCCCGCCATGCAGATGACGTCCTGGACGCCGCGGCGCGCGGTTGCGGCGCTGATCGCCGCGCAGATCGTCCTGTGGACGCTCGTCCCGCTTCTCACGCACACCACGATGCCGCTCGACGTGGTGCGCGAGGGGCTCGCCTGGGGCGTCGAATGGCAATGGGGCTACCACAAGCATCCGCCGCTCGCGACCTGGCTCGTCGACGCCGCCTTCCGTCTTCTCGGCGACCTCGGCCCATACCTGCTGTCGCAACTCGCCGTCTGCGCCACCTACGTCTTCGTTTTCCTGCTCGGACGCCGCCTCATGGGCGAGACGGAGGCGGCGATCGGCACGTTGCTCCTGGCCGGCGTCTACTATTTCTCGTGGCCGACGCCCGAGTTCAACCACAACGTCGCGCAGATGCCGTTCTGGGCCGCTGGCGCCTATCTGTTCCACCGTGCCCTGCACGAGGATCGGACCATGACGTGGCTGACCCTCGGCGCGGTCGCGGGAGCCGGCCTTCTCGTCAAGTATTCGACGGCGCTGCTGCTCGCCGTCATGGCCCTGCATCTCCTCGGCAGCCGCGCCGCGCGGCGGCGCCTCCTGTCGCCGCGGCCCTACGCGGGGCTCGCCGTGACGGCCCTCGTCGTCCTGCCGCATCTGGTCTGGCTCGTGCGCAACGATTTCGCGCCCTTCCGCTATCTGGAGGGCCGCGCCGCCGCCGGCGCGTCGCCGCTCGTGACGCGCGTCGTCGAGCCGGTCGCGTTCCTCCTGACGCAGGCGGCCGACCACCTGCCGATGCTGGCGCTGCTCGCCATCGCCGGGCTCGTCGGCCGGGGAGCGCTGGCGCCGCCGCCCGCGGGACGGCCTGTCGCAGCGGCGGAGGATCGGCGCTTCCTCGCGACGCTGGCGCTCGGGCCGGCGCTTCTCGCAGCCTTGGCCTCCCTCGTCGGCGGCTTTGGCCTGCGCGACATGTGGGGCGCCCCGATGTTCAACCTGTCCGGCCTCCTCGCCGTGCAGATCCTGGCCGGGCGGCTTCCGCGGTTCCAGCCGCGGCGCTTCGGCCTCGGCGTCGCGGCGCTGCTCGTGCTGACGCCCGTCGTCTACGGGCTCGTAGCCACGTTCGGAGCGGCGCTGACCGGTCGGCCGCGCCGCATCGACTGGCCCGACCGCGCGATGGCCGGCGCCCTCGAAGAGGCCTGGCGCGCGGGGACGGGATGCCCGCTCCGCATCGTCGCCGGCGACAGCTGGCTCGCCGGCCTCGTCTCGGTGCGGGCGAGCGGGCGCCCGACGGTGCTCCTCGACGGCGAACCGGCCTTTGCGCCGTGGGTGACGCCCGAGCGGCTCAGCCGGGACGGCGCCCTCCTCGTCTGGCGCATCGAGGGCAGCACGACCGGCATCCCGAACGCCCTCGCGCGGCTCGGCCCGGCACAGGTTCAAAGTCCCCTCTCCTTCGCGTGGCCGCGCGCGCCGCGCATCCCTCCCTTGCGCATCGGCTGGGCCGTGCTCGCCCCATCGGCCTGCCAAGCGCAACTCGCCTGAGGCCAAGCACTCTCACACGCTGTTTACCGACATTCGCGGCAATTCGGATTCGGGCGTGAACTAAACCGTGGCCATACGCGTTTTCCCCGCGCAAACCAAAGCGGGACAATATCCATGCGTCGCACCGTGTTCGCCCTTGCCGGGCTCGTCAGCGCTTGTGCCTTCACCGCAGCGCCGGCCCTCGCCTTCAACACCTCTTACGCCAGCCATTCCGACGGCTCCGTTTATGCGGCTTACGCGACCCCGTACTACGCCGATCCCCTGTCACGGGGCACCTCCGGCGCATACGGCGAGGAGCTCCGGCCGCAAGCGACGCCGGTGCCGCGCCAGCTCGTCCAGTTCGATCCGCGTTACGCGCCCGGCTCGATCGTCATCTCGACCGAGGAGCGGCGCCTTTATTTCGTGACCCAGCGCGGCGAGGCGATCCAATACGGCGTCGGCGTCGGCCGTCCCGGCTTCGAATGGTCGGGCACCAAAACCGTCACCATGAAGCGCGAATGGCCGGATTGGCGTCCGCCGGCGGTGATGCTGAAGCGCCGCCCCGACCTGCCGCGCTACATGTCCGGCGGTCCCGACAACCCGCTCGGCGCCCGCGCCCTGTATCTCGGCTCCTCGATCTACCGCATCCATGGCTCCAACGAACCCGACACCATCGGCCAAGCGGTGTCGTCGGGCTGCATCCGCATGACCAACGAGGACGTGGTGGATCTCTACGAACGGGTGCGCGTCGGCACGCAGGTGGTCGTGCTCCGCTGACCGGCGGGCGCATCCGACCTGGTCTTAGGGCCCCGTGCGAGCGGGGCTCTTTCGTTCGGCTCACACCTTCGTGATGCTCAGGCTCCACGATCCCATGATCAATAAACGTCCGGCTCCATCAAGAGGGCCAGGACAAGCTTGCCGAAACAACCCAGGGAGGCCGATATGTCGGTCACACGTCGCACCATGCTGGCGGCGCCGCCAGCCGTAGCCGCAGCCACCATGACCAACCAGGTCTTCGCCCAGAACCAGCCGACCGCGCCCGGACAAGCCGCGACGCCGGAGGCGAGCCAGCAGGCGCCCGGCTTCTATCGCTACAAGGTCGGCGATATCGAGGTCACGGCCATCAACGACGGTTTCGCGCGCCGGCCGCTCGAGAACTTCGTCCGCAACGCGGATCTCGCGGCCGTCAAGAAGGCCATGGAGGAGCGCTTCCTGCCGCAGGACGCCCTGCCGATCACCTTTACGTCGCTCGTCCTCAATGCCGGCGGCCGCATCGTCCTCATCGATACCGGCAACGGCGATAGCGGGGCGCCGACGACCGGCACATGGATGACGAATTTCCGCGCCGCCGGCTTCGATCCGGCGCGGGTCAACACGGTTGTCATCAGCCACTTCCACGGCGACCACATCAACGGCCTGCGCCGCAAGGACGGCACGGCGGTGTTCGCGAATGCGGAGGTGACGGTGCCGGCGCCGGAATGGGCGTTCTGGATGGACGACGGCAAGATGGGCCAGGCGCCCGAGGGCCTGAAGCCGAACTTCCAGAACGTGCGCCGCGTGTTCGGGCCGATCGCCAAGGACGTGAAGCCGTTCGAGGCCGGCAAGGAAGTGGTTCCGGGTCTGACCGCCGTCGCCGCCTATGGTCATACGCCCGGGCATGTGGCCTTCGTGCTGTCCTCCGGCCAGGGCAAGCTGATGGTGATGTCCGACATCACCAACCATCCCGCCCTGTTCGTCAGGAACCCGGATTGGTCCGCCGTGTTCGACCAGGACGCCGACGTGGCGCGCGCCACCCGGCACAAGCTCCTCGACATGGCCGCGAGCGAACGCGCGCAGGTCTCGTTCTACCACGCACCGTTCCCGGCCACCGGCCATATCGCGCGCGATGGCAAGGCCTACGAGTTCGTCCCCGTGCAATGGTCGCCGGCCATCTGAGCCGCCGCGGAGACGCGCGACGCTCCTCGTCCACCGCCTTTGCGGGTGGATGGGGAGCGCAGAGTGTCAGTGGTCGTCCGCGCCCGTCTCCCGCAGCAGCCAAGCGAGGGTGGCCGGATCGCCGCCGGCTACGGCGAGGAAGAGGATGATCGGCGTCTCATAAGGATGCCGTGCCTTGAGCGCCGCGGCGACGGCGTCCCGCCGGCCCTCGCGCGTCTTGACGATGGCCACCACCTCCTCGCCCTTGTCGATCGCCCCCTGCCAGGCATAGACCGACCGCATCCCCGGCAGGACGTTGACGCAGGCGGCGAGCTTGTCGGCCACCAAGTCGCGTCCGACGGCAAGGGCCGTCTCGGCGTCGGGAAAGGTCGTGTAGACGAGGAGCGGCCGGTCCATGCTATGCGTGGCTCCGTGAGGGCGCGTTCCGATCTCGCCCGGGCTGGAATCGGGTGGCGCGGGTCGTCGAGGCGAGCAGATATGGAGCGGTTCAACAAGGTCGCTTTCGTGGCGAGCGCGACGCCGGACGCGCAGGATTCGGCGACCGACCTGCGCAAGATCTACGGAGACACGGCGCCCGAGGTGGCCGACGTGATCGTCGCCCTCGGCGGCGATGGGCTCATGCTGCAGACCCTGCATCGGTTCATGGGCACCGGGACGCCGATCTACGGCATGAACAAGGGCTCGGTCGGCTTCCTGATGAACGATTTCCAAGAGGATGCCCTGTTCGAGCGCCTCGCCGCGGCGCAGCGCAGCATCGTGCACCCGCTGCTCATGGAAGCGGTCGACATCGGCGGCCGACGCCACAAGGCGCGTGCCATCAACGAAGTATCGATGCTGCGCCAGACCTATCAGGCGGCCAAGCTCCGCATCTCGGTGGACCGCACGGTGCAGATGGCCGAGCTCATCGCCGACGGCGTGCTGATCGCGACGCCGACCGGCTCGACCGCCTACAACCTGTCGGTCAACGGGCCGATCGTGCCCCTCAACGCTTCGCTGCTCGCGCTGACGCCGATCTCCGCGTTTCGGCCGCGCCGCTGGCGCGGCGCCCTCTTGCCCGATCACGCCGCCATCACCATCGAGGTCACTGAGGCGGAGCGCCGGCCGGTGAGCGCCGTCGCCGACCATACCGAGTTCCGCGACATCGCCCGGGTCGACGTGTCCATCGA
>DASQLE010000456.1:0-2402 GCA_035630175.1 Beijerinckiaceae bacterium | reverse complement strand
GGCCACAATCGGGAGGGTGCCATCGACCGGCTCAAGACCAACCCGGACGATCTCGTCAGCCGGCAGGGCGCCGCCATGCGCGGCAATGTCGAGCGCTTGGAGCGGCTCGAGCGGCAGCGCCAATCCTTTGTCGAAGCGGGTCCGTTCGAGCGCCTTTGGGCCACCGCTCGCGACGGTGACCTCGATCTGCTCGAAGCGACGTACCACGATTTCGAGCCGGCGGTGCCCGCGACGCAGGAAGGCGTCGTCGCCGCCGGCCTCGGCTTCGCGGGGGGATGGGCGCTGACGCTGCTGATCGGCAGCATGGGCCGGCGCCTGTTCGGCCTTGGACGCCGACGCACGCAGCCGCACCGGCTGCAATCCTCGGCGACGCTGGCACGGCCGCAATAACCCGTACGTCATTCGGGGCGCCGCGCGGCGGCGAGCCCCGGAATGACAACGTTGGTTCAGCGCACCAGCACGTTGCGGAACTGCCAGGGGTCGGAACTGTCGATGTCTTCCGGGAAGAAGCCGGGGCGACCCGCGAGCGGCGTCCAATCGGTGTAGACGCCTTTGACCGGTCCGAGATAAGGCAACTGCACCTCGAGGCAGCGGCGGAAATCGATCTCGTCCGCCTCGACGATGCCGGCCCTCGGGTTCTCGAGCGCCCACACCATGCCGGCCAGCACGGCGGAGGTCACCTGCAGGCCGGTCGCGTTCTGGTAGGGGGCGATGCGGCGCGTCTCCTCGATCGAGAGCTGCGAGCCGTACCAATACGCGTTCTTGGCGTGTCCGTAGAGCAGCACGCCGAGCTCGTCGATGCCGTCGACGATCTCGCCCTCGTCGAGGATGTGATGCTTGTCCTGCACCTGCCCGGCCTGGCCGAACATCTCGTGCAGCGACAGCACCGCCTCATTGCAGGGATGGTAGGCGTAATGGCAGGTCGGCCGATACACCGCCCTGCCGTTCTCGCGCAGCGTGAAGAAATCGGCGATCGAGATCGACTCGTTGTGCGTGACGAGGAAGCCGTATTGCGGTCCCGGCGTCGGGCACCAGGTGCGCACGCGCGTGTTGGCGCCCGGCTGCAGAAGATAAAGCGAAAGGGTATCGTCGCCCTGTCGGCCGGCCTTGTCCGGCATCCACCTCTCGTGCGTGCCCCAGCCGAGCTCGGCCGGCTGCATGCCCTCCGATACGAAGCCTTCCACCGACCAGGTGTTGACGAACACGCCCATCGGCTTCTCCGACGTGGCGCGCTGCGTGTCGCGCTCGGCGATGTGGATGCCCTTGACGCCGACGCGCTGCATGAGGCACGCCCATTCCTCGCGGCTGTTCGGCGCGGCGGCGAGCCCCGTATCGGCCGCGATGTTGAGGAGCGCCTGCTTGACGAACCACGACACCATTCCGGGATTGGCGCCGCAGCAGGACACCGCCGTCGGGCCGCCCGGCGTCGCGCGGCGGAGCGTGAGAATCTCCTCGCGCAGGGCGTAGTTGGTGCGCGCCGCCGCCCCCTTACTCTTGTCGAAGTAGAAGCCGGCCCACGGCTCGGCGACCGTATCGATGTAGAGGCAGCCGAGCTCGCGCGCGAGCGCCATGATGTCCCGCGACGAGGTGTCGACCGAAAGGTTGACGCAAAAACCCTGTCCGCCCCCGGCGGTGAGCAGCGGCGTCAGCACGGCGCGGTAATTGTCATGCGTGAGCGCCGTCTGCACGAAGCGGATGCCGCGCTCGTCGAGCAGGCGGCGGTCCTTGTCCGACGGATCGACCACGACAAAGCGGTCCTTGTCGAAAGTGAAGTGCCGCTCGATCAGGGGCAGCGTGCCGCGCCCGATGGAGCCGAAGCCGATCATGACGATCGGGCCGTCGATGCGGCCATGCACGGGCCAGGTTGCCATCTCTGGTCTCTCCTGTGTGGGGGAACGGGCTCGAGCACGATGCCGAAGATCATGCTCAACTTCTTGGAATCGATCACGTTCATGCGTGTTGATCGAGTCGATCAACACGCATCGTGATCTCGCGAAGACGGGTCTGAATAGTCGAGTTGCGGCGGCGGTCAATCATCCCTCCCCTTCAGGGGAGGGCCGAGTGCGAAGCGCCGGAGCGGGGTCATGGCGCGAAGCGCCATATCCTAAGACGGCGTGACCCCATCCGGCTGCTTCCGCAGTCCGCCCTCCCCTGAAGGAGAGGGATAAGGTTACGCGGCCCGGTCTCGCACCCGCACGATATCGTTGGCCGCGGCGACGAGCGCCGCGACATCCGGCCGTTCCTCGATCTTGCCCGTGGCGCTGATGAGGCCGCGGGCACCGGCCAGCGCGCCGGCCTCCAGCTCCACGCCAAGGAACCGCTCGCGCTCGTACGGGCCGGGCAACCGCAGCCGCTCCGTGAGCGCGGCCGAGAAGCCGAAGCGCGCGTAATAGGGCGCATCG
>DASQLE010000455.1:0-2143 GCA_035630175.1 Beijerinckiaceae bacterium | reverse complement strand
GAAATCCTCGCTCATGTAGCACATGAGGAGAAGGTCCTCGCCTTCTTCGCGCGACAGGCGCGGCTGCAGGCGCCGCAGCGCTTCCTTGGCCGCCTGCAAGGTCAGCGGCGCGTGTCCGGCGATCATGCGCGTCACCTGCTCGGCGCGCGCCATCAGGTCGGCCGCGTCGTCCACGACCTCGTTGACGAGCCCGATCGCCTTGGCCTCGGGCGCCTCGATCAGGCGCGCGGTGAAGATCATGTCCTTGACGCGGGCCGGGCCGATGAGGGCCGAGAACCGCGAGAAGTTCGACATCGACATGCAATTGCCGAGGGTGCGGGCGATGGGCACGCCGAAGCGGGCGTTGCCGGCGGCGATGCGGATGTCGCAGCAGCCGGCGATGCCGGCGCCGCCGCCGGTGCAGGCCCCGGCGATGGCCGCGACCGTCGGCACGCGGCAGCGCTCCAGGGTGCCGAGCACGCGATCGATGCGCTGCTCATAATTGAGCGCGTCCTCCGGCGTCTTGAAGGCGCGGAACTGGTTGATGTCGGTGCCGGCCGCGAAGGACTTGCCGCCGGCGCCGGTGAGCAGCATGGCCCGGATGGAGCGGTCCTCGTCGGCGATGGCGCAGATCTCGGCCAAGCGCTCGTACATGGCGAAGGTGAAGGCGTTGCGCGCCTGCGGGCGGTTGAAGGTCACGAAGGCGATGCCGTCGCGAAGCTCGTAGAGGATGTCCTCGCCGACGTCGCCCGTCGGTGCGGCTTGCGCCGTCGCTGCAGTGCTGGCCATGATCTCGTCCTTCCCGTCTCGTTTAGACCACTCCGGCGCGGCGGAATTCCGCAATCTCGTCGGCGCCGTAGCCGAACTCGCGCAGGATCTCGTCGGTATGCTCGCCGCTCTCCGGGGGCGCCACCGCGAGGCGGCTCGGCGTGTCGCTCAAGGTCACGGGCTGCGCCACGAGCTTGATCTCGCCCAAGGCCGGCGACGTCACCGGCTGGGCCATCCCCAGATGCTGCACCTGCGGGTCGGCGAAGACCTGGTCGATGCTGTTGATGGGGCCGGACGGCACGCCCGCCTCGTTGAACCGGTCGATCCAGGTTTTCGTGCCGGCTCGGCGCAGCCGCCGGTTGATCTCGTCCGAGAGCGCGGCGCGGTTCTTGGAGCGCAGCGACGCGCTCGCGTAGTCGGCATGGTTCATGAGGTCCTGCCCGTCGATGACCTGGCAGAAGCGCTCCCAGATGGTCGTGCCCGTGACGGCGATGTTGACGTGGCCGTCGGCGGTCTCGAAGACGCCGGTCGGCATGTAGAGCGGATGGTCGTTGCCGGCCTGCTTCGGCACCTCGCCCCCGATCAGCCAGCGCGCCGCCTGGAAATCCAGCATCGCCACCTGCGCCTCGAGCAGCGAGGTCTGCACCCATTGCCCGCGTCCGGTCTCCTCGCGGGCGAGCAGCGCGACCAGGATGCCGAACGAGCAATAGATGCCGGCGGTCAGGTCGGCGATGGGAATGCCGACGCGCATCGGCCCCTGCCCCGGCTGGCCCGTGATCGACATGAGGCCGCCCATTCCTTGCGCGATCTGATCGAAGCCGGGCCGCTCCTTGTAGGGACCGTCCTGCCCGAAGCCGGAGATGCTGGCATAGACGAGGCGCGGATTGAGGGCGGCGAGGCTCTCGTAATCGATGCCGAGCCGGTGCTTCACGTCCGGCCGGAAATTCTCGACCAGCACGTCGGCCTTCTCGACGAGGCGCTTGAGCACGGCGCGTCCTTCGGGCGCCTTCAGGTTCAGGGTGAGGCTGCGCTTGTTGCGATGCAGATTCTGGAAATCGACCCCGTGCCGCGGGCCGCCGGGCGAATCCGCGCCCTCGAGCGCCGGCGGCGTCTCGATCTTGAGGACGTTCGCCCCCCAATCGGCGAGTTGCCGAACAGCCGTCGGGCCGGAGCGGACCCGCGACAGATCGAGCACGAGAAAGCGCGACAAAGCCCGCGATGCCGGCTGAAACGGCACTGGTTCTCCCTCCCGGTCTTATAGTCCTTACCGTCTGTATACTGTCGGCGGACTGTCGACAAAAGACCGTTGACAGATTTTTCTCGTCAAGGGAACGTGGCCCCATGGACAGCCCGCATGCCCTCGCCGCCATCGAGCTCCGCCGGACGCAGTCGCTGA
>DASQLE010000454.1:0-3125 GCA_035630175.1 Beijerinckiaceae bacterium | reverse complement strand
CGAGCCGGACGACTTGCCGCGCGTCGGGCCGCCCGGAGCGGCGCACGGCAAGCCGCGCGATTGCTTCGTCTACTTCATCGCCGGGGCGAAGGTTCGAGCGCCTGCCGCGGCCGTGGCGCTGCTGGGGCGTTTGGGGGCCGGCATCGGCTCGACGTGACGCTCGGCCGGTGAGCGGCAGGCCGGCCTATTCGGCGAGCCGCGCCGCGGCCTCGGCTGCTTCGGCACGGTCGCGCACCCCGAGCTTGCGGAACAGCCCTGCGAGATGCAGCTTGACCGTGCCTTCCGCGAGATTGAGCCGACGCGCGATCTCCTTGTTGGAACGCCCGTCGGCGAGGAGGCGGAGCACCTCGCGCTGGCGCGGCGGCAGAGCGAGCCCGCCAGTCACCGGGGCCGAGCCGTCGCCGTCCTCGGCCGGCTCCGCGTCGTCGTCCGGGAGCGTCGGCATGAAGACGATGCCGTCCGCGATCGCGCGCAGAGCCGCTTTCAGCTCGGCCATGCCGAGCTGCTTCGGTACGTAGCCGTCGACGCCGCAGGCGAGTGCCCGGACCCGATCGTCGCGGCTCACCGACGCGCTGACGACGGCGATGCGGAGCGCGGGGAACGCGTCGCGGATATCCGCCAGCCGTTCCGCCGTGCCGGGCATGGCCATGTCGAAGGTGGCGAAGGCGATGTGCGGGGCTTGCGTCAGGGCCGCGAAGGCTTCGTCGAGCGAGCGCGTTCCGATCACCTCCTTGAAGCCGAGGTCGCGCTCCAGGATCGCCGCGAGAGCCGCTCCGAAGAGCTCATGATCGTCCGCGACAAGCGCGGTTTGGGCTTGGGTCGTCATGCCGGCCATCACGCCCGGTGAGCGTTAATTTTCCGTCTTTGTCGAGGCAGGCGGAGATTGCGCCGGTGAGCTGGCGCGGGACGCGGCCGACTCGCTCCGGCCTCAGCCTTGCGCGAAACGCTTCGGCAGGCCGGGATGCGGCGAGTGCTCGCTCGGCTCGGTTCGCGCCGGCGCGCCGTCCGGCGTCCACGGCACATAATCGCCGGTCGCCTCCGGGCGCTCGCCGTCACGCAGGATCGACCCCTGCGGCCGATAGGCCAGCGGGGTGCCGGTCCTGTTCGGCAGATGCGGCAATTGCCAGGGGCGAGGCTGGTACGATTCCTGGCTCGGCGCCGTCTCGGCCGTGAAGGCGAGCCAGCCGCGCCAGCCCGGCGGCACCTTGGACGGGTCGATCTCGCCGTTATAGACGACCCAGCGCCGCCGCGGCCCGACGGACGGATCGATGAGCGCACCCTTGGCCTCGTAGTAGCGGTTGCCGAACTCGTCCTCGCCGACGAAGCCGCCGCGCCGCCAGGTGTAGACGTGGGTGCCCCAGGTGGTCCCGTTCCACCAGGTGAAAGTTCGGATGAGGAATTCCTTGAAGGTCATCGCGGGTCCGGCCGGAAATCGGCGCGGACTATGGCGACGCGCTTCCCTCCTGTCCAGCACGGCGGATGTCCCTCGCCCGAACGATCTCGGTGGCTTCGCGATTGTCTCGCAAGGATCCTGCGCGCAGCCTTGCGTGCATCTCGAGACGAGAGGGCAAGCCGATGTCGATGTCAGCGAGCAACCCCGCCCCGCCGAGCGGGGCGAAGCGTCTCGCCCTCCTCGGCGCGCCGATCGATCTCGGCGCGAGCCAGCCCGGCGCCGTCATGGGCCCGGCCGCCCTGCGGACGGCCGGGCTGGTGCAAAGCCTTCGCGAGCTCGGTCATGAGGTCGAGGATCAGGGGGACCTCGCGGCGCCGGCGCCGGTCGCCGCCGACGCGTCGCTCCCGCACGACAAGGCGCGCAACCTCGCCGCGATCGCGGCCTGGTCGCGCCTCCTCAGCGAGCGCTCCCATGCCATCGCCCGGTCCGGCGCCTGCCCGATCGTGCTCGGCGGCGACCACAGCCTGTCGATGGGCACCGTGCACGGCCTCTCCCGTCATGCCGAGGAGGCCGGGCGGGCGCTGTCCGTGCTCTGGCTCGACGCCCATGCCGATTTCAACACGCCCGCGACCTCCCCGTCCGGCAACCTGCACGGCATGGCGGCCGCCCTGCTCGCCGGCGAGCCGGGGCTTGAGGCGGTGTTCGGCCATGCCGCCCGTGCTGCGGTGCGGCCGACAAACCTGCACCTGTTCGGCGTCCGCTCGGTCGATGGCGGCGAGCGCGCGCTGCTGCGCGCCCGCGGCGTCAACGTCATCGATATGCGCCTCATCGACGAGTTCGGCGTCGGCGTTCTGATCCGCCGCGTCATCGAGGCGGTCGCGGCGGCCGGCGGCCTCCTGCATGTCAGCCTCGACGTCGACTTCCTCGACCCGTCGGCGGCGCCCGGCGTCGGCACGACGGTGCCCGGCGGCGCCACCGTGCGCGAAGCCCACCTCGTCATGGAGCTGCTGCACGATTCGGGGCTCGTTAGCTCCCTCGACGTGGTCGAGCTGAACCCGTTCCTCGACATGCGCGGCCAGAGCGCGCTTCTCCTCGTCGACCTGATCGGCAGCCTGTTCGGCCGCCGCATCATCGAGCACGAGACGGTGCCGGGCGGAGCGCTGTAAAGGCAGCTCCGAAATCGTCATCCTCGGGGGGAGCGAAGCGAGACCCGAGGACCTCAGGCCGCAGGGGTGGCGTCAGCGCGTCGGCACGAGGTCCTCGGTTCCGCTGCGCGGCCCGAGGATGACGGGGATAACCGACTGGATATTGCTGTGAAGAAAAAAATCTTGTCCTTGACAGGCCAGGAGAGCACAGGCGCGGGGCCGTTGAAGTAAGACGATTCGCCTTGAGAGATCAAAGATTTGCACTACATTTAGTAGACTAACGGTCAGGCACCCACCAGATTTGACTCTCTCTCCGAGACTCGGAATCCCTACGCCTCGGATGCACCCGTCTTGGGTGCGGCTGTTTCAACGCGTCCCAGAGGCTGCCGGCCGGCGTTCGCCAGAGAGCGCCGGACCTGCCTGGTCGTCCGGGGACGCGCACGGGGGCAAGGGAGACCATTGATGCGGATCGAGCGGCGCTACACTAAGCAGGGGCAGTCGCCCTATTCCACCATTCCGTTCCGTCTCGCCGTCAGCGAGATCAAGAATCCGGACGGCTCGGTCGTCTTCCGGCAGACCGGGATCGA
>DASQLE010000453.1:0-2222 GCA_035630175.1 Beijerinckiaceae bacterium | reverse complement strand
CGTCATCGGGCGCCCCGTGGGAGCCTGCTGGGCCTACGTCATCGATCGCATCAACTACTTCGTCTACGGCTCCTATCCGGCCGCCGACCGCTGGCGCGTCAACATCTTCTTCGTCCTCCTGGCCGTAGGCGTGACCTGGATGCTGTGGCTGGACGCGCCGCGCCGGGCGCTTGGCGCGGTCTACTTCTTCGTCGTCTTCCCGGTGCTCGCCTACCTGCTGCTGGCGGGATCGCAATTCCTCGGTGTCGACGAGGTGCCGACGTCCCTGTGGGGTGGCATTCTCGTCACGGTTGTCGTCTCGACGGTCGGCATCGTCTTCGCGCTGCCGCTCGGGATCCTGCTCGCCCTGGGGCGGCGCTCGAAGCTGCCGATCGTGCGGCTCGCCTCGGTGATCTTCATCGAGTTCGTGCGCGGCGTGCCGCTCATCACCGTTCTCATCATGGCCAACACCATGCTGCCCCTGTTCCTGCCCGGCGGCATGACCGTGGACCGGCTGATGCGCCCGCTCGTCGGCGTCGCCATCTTCTCGGCCGCCTACATGGCCGAGGTGGTGCGCGGCGGCCTGCAGGCGATGCCGCGCGGGCAATACGAGGGCGCCATGTCGCTCGGGCTCGGCTATTGGCAGATGATGGGCCTCATCATCCTGCCGCAGGCCCTGCGCATCGTCATCCCGGGCATCGTCAACAACTTCATCAGCCTGTTCAAGGACACGACGCTGGTGGCGATCGTCGGCATCTTCGACCTCATCCGCACCATCGAGGCGTCGCGCGTCGATCCGGTGTGGGCGGCGCCGACGACCAGCTACACCGGCTACGCGTTCGCAGCCATATTCTATTTCCTCTGCTGCTGGGGCATGTCGCGCTATTCGCTCGCGATGGAGCGTCGCCTCGCAGCCGGCCAGAGACGGTGACCTCCATGGCGACCACGACCGTTCCGCAGACCAGGCCCGCCGCCGAGGCGGCCGCCGGCAAGCCCGCCGTCGACATCCTCGCCATGCACAAATGGTACGGCGAGTTCCACGTGCTGCGCGACATCAACCTGACGGTGCGGCGCGGCGAGCGCATCGTCGTGTGCGGCCCGTCCGGCTCCGGCAAGTCGACCATGATCCGCTGCATCAACCGCCTCGAGGAACATCAGCAGGGCCGCATCATCGTCGACGGCATCGAGCTCACCAACGACCTCAAGAAGATCGACGAGGTGCGCCGCGAGGTCGGCATGGTGTTCCAGCACTTCAACCTCTTCCCGCATCTCACGGTGCTCGAGAACTGCACCCTGGCGCCGATCTGGGTGAAGAAGATGCCCAAGGCGGAGGCCGAAGAGGTCGCCATGAAATACCTGAAGCGGGTGAAGATCCCCGAGCAGGCGCTGAAATATCCGGGCCAGCTCTCGGGCGGCCAGCAGCAGCGCGTCGCCATCGCCCGCTCGCTCTGCATGAACCCGAAGATCATGCTCTTCGACGAGCCGACCTCGGCGCTCGATCCCGAGATGGTCAAGGAGGTGCTCGACACCATGGTCGGCCTTGCCCAGGAGGGCATGACCATGATCGTCGTGACGCACGAGATGGGCTTCGCCCGCCAGGTGGCGAACCGCGTCGTCTTCATGGATTACGGCCAGATCGTCGAAATGAACACGCCCGACGAGTTCTTCAAGAACCCGCAGCACGAGCGCACCAAGCTCTTCCTCAGCCAGATCCTGCACTAAAGACAATCGTCATCCTCGGGCGGCGCGAAGCGCCGACCCGAAGATCTTGTGACAAGCGTAGTGTTGCGGCGCCACACGCGTCCCGAGATGGTCGGGTCAAGCCCGACCATGACGTTTATCCATGACGTGCGGGGGACGCCGCGCCCGTCGCGACCGGCAGGTCGTCGCGCGCGCCCCACTCCGCCCACGAGCCGTCGTAGAGCGCCTGGGCCGGTCGTCCCATCGTCTCGAGCGCGAGGCTCATGATGGAGGCGGAGACGCCGGAGCCGCAGCTCGTGATGATCGGCCGCTCGGGATCGACGCCGGCTTCCGCGAGCGCGGCCCGCAGGGCGGCCGGGTCCTTGAGGCGGCCGTTCGCGACGAGGGCGGTGAACGGCACGTTGCGGCTGCCCGGCATGTGCCCGGAGCGTACGCCGGCGCGCGGCTCCGGCGCCTCGCCGCGGAAGCGGTCGGCGGGGCGCGAATCGACGACTTGCGCCGAGCCTTTCGCCAGCGCGGCCCTCACCATGTCGGCGTCGGCG
>DASQLE010000452.1:0-8866 GCA_035630175.1 Beijerinckiaceae bacterium | reverse complement strand
GCGAGGGCGTCGGCGATATCCTCGACGAGCGCCCTGATGCTGCCGCCGGCGAGGGCGGCCGGCATCTCGCGGACCAGCACCGCGCCCGGCCCGAAGCTCTCGACGGCGAGGCCAAGGCTCGCCAGCGTCTCGGTCGCCGCGAGCACGCGGTCGGCGTCGACCGGATCGAGTTCGACCACCTCGGGGATGAGCAGGAGCTGGCGGGCGATGCCGGCGCCGGCGCGCTCGCCTTTGAGGCGCTCGTACACGAGGCGCTCATGCGCCGCGTGCTGGTCGACGATGACGATGCCGTCGCCGGTCTGGGCAACGATATAGGTGCCGTGTAGTTGCGCCCGCGCCGCGCCGAGGGGCGCCGCGAGCGCCCCGTCGTTGGGACGTGCCTCGCCCCGAATGTCGGCCGAGGGCGGCGCCAGCTCGGCGAGCATCGCCTGGCCGCCGTCGCCTTCGGCGAAGCCGCCGTACGGCACGGCGAGCGGCGCTTGCCAGGAATCTTGCCGGGAATCGCCCCAAATGCCTTGCGCCGCGCGAGGCTGCGGGCGCGGCGGCGTCGAGGCCGTAGCGCGCGGCGTCGCCTCCGACCGCAAGGCCTGCAACGTTTGCGCGCCGATCGTGGTCGCGGCCCGGAAGCCGGCGCGGGCGAGGGCGTCGCGGATGGCGCTGACGACGAGGGCGCGCACGAGGCCCGGGTCGCGGAAGCGCACCTCCGTCTTGGCCGGATGCACGTTGACGTCGACCTGCCGCGGATCGCAGGCGATGCGGAGCGCCAGGACGGGATGGCGGTCGCGGGCCATGACGTCGGCATAGGCGCCGCGCACGGCCCCGAGCAGGAGCTTGTCGCGCACGGGGCGGCCGTTGACGACGAAGTGGATGTGGCCGGCGCCGCCGCGGTGGAAGGTCGGCAGCCCTGCCGGCCCGGCGAGCGCGAAGCCCTCGCGCGCGGCCGCGACGGGGACGGAATCGGCCGCGAAATCGACGCCGAGCACGCGCGCGGCGCGACGCAGGAAGCCGGCCTCGTCCGCGTCCTCGGGCGGATAGGCGAGCCCCGTCAGACCCTCGCCTCCCAGCGTGAAACGGATCGTCGGGTGCGCGACGGCGAGGCGGCGCACGGTCTCGGCGACCGCCTGCGCCTCGGCCCGGTCGGATTTGAGGAATTTCAGGCGCGCCGGGGTGGCGGCGAAGAGGTCAGTGACCTCGATGCGGGTACCGGACGCCGCCGCGACCGGCCGCACCGGCCCCTTCAGGCCGAAATCGACGGCGATGGCCGAGCCGGTCGCCGCGCCCGGCGCGCGCGTCACGATCGACAGGCGCGCCACGGCGCCGATGGAGGGCAGCGCCTCGCCGCGGAAGCCGAGGGTGGCGATGGCGAACAGGTCGCCGTCGGGCAGCTTCGAGGTAGCGTGGCGCTCGACGGCGAGGTCGAGATCGGCCGCCGCCATGCCGCCGCCGTCGTCGACGACGCGGATCAGCCGGCGGCCGCCGCCCTCGATCGTCACCGAAACGCTGCCGGCGCCGGCATCGATGGCGTTCTCGACGAGTTCCTTGACGGCTGAGGCGGGCCGCTCGACCACCTCGCCCGCGGCGATGCGGTCGACGAGGATCGGATCGAGCCGGCGGACGGTCATCCCAGCCTCACCCACGCCCCTCCGCGAGGTATTGCTTGGCGAGGACCTTGCCCTCCTCCACGGCCGGCTGGTTGAAGGGGTCGACGCCGAGGGCGTAACCGGTGAGGATCGTCTCCAGCATGAAATGCATGAGCAACTCGCCGAGGACGCGCTCGTCGAGACGCTCGACATGCAGGCGCCGGGTGGCGCGGTTGTTCCGGGCCAACGTGTCGGCGGTGGCGCGGCCCTGCGCGGCGACGAGGTCGCCGATGCGCTTGCCCGCGAAGCCCGGCTCGCCGGCGCGGGCGGCGAGATCCGGGTCGATGACCGGCCCGTGGCCGGCGCTGCCGACGGTCAGCACGGTGAAGACCTTGTCGTTGGGTCCGGCGAGATAGAGCTGCAGTTGGCTGTGTTGGTCGACCGGCCCGATGGCGGCGACCGGCTGCGAGCCCTTGCCGTCCTTGCCAAGGCTTTCGGCCCAGAGCTGCACCCACCAGCGGGTGAAGCGCTCGAGCCGGTCGGCATAGGCCATCAGGACCGAGACCGACTTGCCCTCGAGGGCGGCGGCGACCGCGACGGCGGCGCCGAGACCGGCCGGGATCTCCGCGGCCGGCCGCCCGGCGCGGACCGGGGCATACGCATCGGCGGCGCCGGCGCGCACGGCCTCGATCTCGAGGCCGAGCACGGCCGCCGGCAGGAGGCCGACATTGGTGAGCACGGAATAGCGCCCGCCGACCCCGGTGTGATGCTCCAGGAACGGCACGCCTTCCGGCTCGAGGAGGTCGCGCAGCCCGTTCTTGCTGCCGCTCTCGCCGCCCTTCTTCCGCGGCTCGGACAGGCCGAGGATGAGTTCGCCAGCGCGCGGGCGCAGGCCGGCCCGGTCGAGGGCCGAGAGAACGGCGATCGCCTGCATGAGGGTCTCGCCGGTGCCGCCCGATTTCGACACGGCCACGAAGCGGCTGGTGGCGAGCGGCAGGCGCTGCAGCACCCGCTCGAAGGTGGCCGGGTCGAGATTGTCGAGGAAGTGCACGCGCGGGTTCTCGGCGAAGCGCCCGGCCCCCGGCACGGCATAGTCGCGCAGTTGTGCCAGGGTCTGCCCGCCGAGGCTCGAGCCGCCGGTGCCGAGGAAGACGACGTCGGTTGCCTCGCACGAGAGCCGCGCCGCCGCGGCGCGGATGGCGCCGAGATCGTCGCTCGCGCGCGGCATGTGCAGCAGCGGCAGCCGGCCGCTCGCGTCGTCCTCGCGCAGGCGCGTCAGCGCATTCTCGACGAGCCGCAAGCCGGCCTCGATCGCCACCTCGGGAAAGCCGCCGGCGCCGATGGTGCGGGCCAGCGCCTGATCGATCGACTGCTCGATAGCCATGAATCCATCCCGTGCCTTAAACGTCATCCTTGGGCGGCGTGCAGCGCCGACCCGAGGACCTCATGCCGGAAGGACGCTTGTCCTCAACGAGATGGTCGGGTCAAGCCTGCCCATGACGAGTGGGTGACCGGGATGGTCCGGTCAAGCCCGACGGTGACGCAGGACAGGCGTGCTCACAAGCCGGTCGGGCGGCCGGCCACCACGACCAGCATCTCGCCGTCGTCGAGAGTGCGCGCGGCGGCGCGGCGGATGTCGTCCTGCATCACCCCCGCGACGAGCGCGTTGCGCCTTGCGGTGTAGTCGAGGCCGAGGCCTTCGAAGGCGATCTGGGCGAGCTGGTGGGCGATCTTGGTCGAGGTATCGAAGCCGAGCGCGTAGGAGCCGGTCAGGTAATCCTTGGCCTTGCCCAGCTCCTCGTCGGTCGGCCCGTCGTCCTTGAGGCGCTTCATCTCGCCCTGGATGACCTCGATGCATTCGGCGACGCGCTCGTTCTTGGTCGCCGTGTAGCCCCAGGTCATGGCCGCGGCGCGGTAGCTGACGAGCGAGGTGCCGACCGAATAAGCGAGGCCGCGCTTCTCGCGCACCTCCTGGAACAGGCGCGAGGTGAAGGCGCCGCCGCCGAGGATATGGTTGAGCACGTAAGCCGGGATGAAGTCCGGATCGCGCCACGAGACGCCGCCGGTGCCGAAGCGGATGACCGATTGCGGCACGTCGATATCGACCACGACGCGCGCGCCGCGCCCGGCCGGCGTCGTCGGCGCCACCGGCGCGAGCGGCGCGGCCTCCGGCAGGGTGGCGAACACCGCGTCGAGCGAGGCGGACAGGCGCTCGGCCTCGATGGCGCCGACCGCTGCGATCTTCACCCGTCCGCGCGCCACGATGGCGCGATGCAGGGCGACGAGATCGTCGCGGGTGATCGCCTCGACGCTCTCGATGGTGCCGGCCGTCGGGCGGCCGTACGGGTGGTTCGGAAACGCCTCGGCGAAGAAGCGCTTCGACGCCATGGTGCCGGGGTCGTTGGCCTGGTAGCGGAGGCCGGCGATGGTCTGGGCGCGCACGCGTTCGATGGATTCGTCGTCGAAGCGCGGCTCGGCGAGGGCGAGGCGCAACAGCTCGAAGGCCTCGCCGGCATGCCGCACGAGGGTCTTGAGGGAGCCGCCGAGCGCGTCGGGGCCGGCGTTGAAGCTGAGCTCGATGGCATGCGCCGCGAGCCGTTCCTGGAAGGCGTCGGAGGAATAGGGACCGGCCCCCTCGTCGAGCAGGCGCGCCATCATGTGGGCGACGCCCGGCTTGTCGGCCGGGTCGTGCGCGGCGCCGCCCTCGAAGGTGAAGGCAAGGGCGATCAACGGCACGATGTCGGAGGCCACGTGCCAAGCCTCGACGCCGTCGGCCGACAGCACGGGCCGCACCTGCGTCGGCGAGGTGGACCGGGTGTCGACGGGAGCAAGCGTCATCAGGATCTCACGGTCGCTGGATCACGATGGGTTTGATCGGGTCGATCAAACCGCACGGACGTGATCGATGCCAAGGCGTTGAGCATGCCGGCGCCTCAGGCGGCCGGCGCATTGCGCAGGAAGCCGGTCACCGAGCGAGGCGCAGCGAGGTAGCGTTCGGCCGCCCCCGCGAGGTCGTCCGGCGTCACCGATTCGATATCGAAAGGCCAGCGGCGCACCTCCTCGATGGTTTCGCCGATCGCCAGGGCGGAGCCGTAGATGCGCGCGAGCGAGCTCTGGCTGTCGCTGGCATAGATGGTTTCCGCGACGAGCCGGGCCTTGGCCCGGGCGATCGAATCCACGTCGAGGGCGTCCGTCTTGATGCGGGCGATGGTCTCGTCGACCGCCGCCTCCAGAGCCTCGAGGCTGATGCCGGCGCCGGGCACGGCGTAGATGGAGAAGCGCGTGTCCTCCATGGCTGAGCCCATGTACCACGACCCCGCATTCACGGCGACGGCGCGTTCCATGACGAGCTTGCGGTAGAGATATGAGGTCGGCCCGCCGCCGAGGATCTCGGCAAGGAGCTCGAGGGCGAGCGCCTCGCGTCCCTTGCCCGAGATGCAGGACGGCGTCAGGTAGAGGCGCTGCAAGGTCGGCTGCTCGACCTTGGGATCGGCCACCGCCACGCGCCGGGCGGCGCGCGGCTCCGGCTCGCGCGGGCGCCGGCGGATCGGCTTGGCGCCGCGCGGCGCCACCCGCCCGTAGGTGGCCTCCGCCAGCCGGCGGACCTCGCCGTCTGCGACGTCGCCGGCGACTACCAGGATGGCGTTCTCGGGCGTGTAGAAGCGGCGGTAGTAATCGAGCGCGTGCTCGCGGTCGAGCGTCTCGATCTCGTGCATCCAGCCGATGATCGGGATGCCGTAGGGATGGTGCACGAACAGCGCCGCCGCCATGGCCTCCGACAGCTGCGCGGCGGGATCGGTCTCGACCCGCATGCGGCGCTCTTCCAGCACCACGTCGCGCTCCGGCGCGACCACCGCGTCGTCGAGCACGAGGCCGATCATGCGGTCGGCCTCGAACTCCATCATGGTGCCGAGATGCTCTTTGGCGACGCGTTGGAAATAGGCCGTGTAGTCGAACGACGTAAAGGCGTTCTCCTGGCCGCCGAGCGCGGAGACGACCTGGCTGAACTCTCCGGCCGGGTGCCGCTCGGTGCCCTTGAACATGAGGTGCTCGAGGAAATGGGCGATGCCGGATTGCCCAAGCGGATCGTCGGCGGAGCCGTTGCGGTACCACACCATGTGGGTGACGACGGGCACGCGCCGGTCGGGAATGACCACCACGTCGAGGCCGTTGTCGAGGGCGAAGGATGACACCTCCGGCCCGCTTCCTTCCGTGCGCCCGAACGGCGCCGCATCGGTGCGCGGGCTCGTGGCGACCCTCTTGTCTGACATCGATCCTCGCCTCACGGATGTCGAATCGGTTGCGGTCGCCGGCTCGACGGGGACCGCGGCCGTGTCATGAGTCGACATGTCCGAGATCCTGCCCGCGGATGCGCCGGGACTGACGCGATCACTGGCCTCGCTGCTGACGAAGGAAAACCTTCGGATCGGCCTCGTCCACCCGCTCGGTGACGCCGAAGGAACCCTTGATCGGCTGGCCGGTGGCGGAGCGGCGATAGGTGGACGGCGGGTCGGTGAGGCTGCGCCGCGACGCCTCGGTGCCGTCGGCGACCTCCGTCGAGCGTCCCTGAGCGTGCTGCGCCCGCAACACGTCCGGGTTGATCCAGTGGCCGTTGTCGGATTGCGCCTGCACGGGAGCGGTCGGCACCCCGGCGCCGGCGCGCCGGCCGGCGCGCATCTCGTCGACGGTGAGGCGGTTGGCGCGCCCATTCATGCGATAGGCGTCGGTCTCGGTCACGGGCGTCTGCGCCTCGGCCTCGCGCCGCCGGCGTTCGGCGACGTCGGGATCGTTCGGCCATTGCCCGTTGCGGGCCCGGGCGCTGCCCGGCTGCGCCGGATCGCGCAGATCCATGCGCGGCGGCAGAACCAGCGGCGGGCGCTCGCGATAGTCGATCGCCTCCTTGTCCTTCGGGATGACCCCGATATTGCCGAGAAGGTCCTTGACGAGTTGGCCTTCCTGCGCCGCAGCCCCCGTGGTGAGGACGGCAGCCGTCAAGCCCGCCGCCGCAAGCCCGATGCGGGCTATACCGATCCCCTTCATGGCACCCCACTTCTTTATCGTTGTCCCGTCGGGTTGATCCCGGTTTCGGGCGAACTTATGGCGGCTTGGCAGGCGGAACCTGCGCAGACTCGGCCGGTCCTTGCCGACGTTTGTCGAGGACAAGGGAGTCATAAAGGAGCCCGACCACGCCTGCAACGATGGCGGCGTCGGCCACGTTGAACACATACCACGAGAACGAGCCGACGTGGAAATGCACGAAATCGAAGACGGCGCCGTAGGCGACCCGGTCGATGGCGTTGCCGATCGCCCCTCCGACAATAAGGCCGAGGGAGGCGCCGAGCAGCCGGGACGTGGCGCGCGCCATCCAGACCGACAGCCCGAAGGCGGCGCCGATCATGACGGCGAGAAGCGCCCAGCGGCCAAGCTCGCTGTCCTGCTGGAAGAGGCCGTAGGAGATGCCCCGGTTCCAGACGACGATCAGCTCGAGGAAGGGGGCCAGGACCACAGGCTCGCGCACCGGCAGGTCATAGCCGAACAGGAGATACAGCTTCGAGGCCTGGTCGAGGGCGAGCGTGGCGAGCGCCAGGATGGCGCCGAGGCGGGCGGGACTCATGCCGCCCGCGCCGCGTCCCATTCGCGGAGCGCATCGGCGTCGCGGGGCGTCACGTCCGGATAGTCGGGATCGCTGCCGACAAGGGGCGAGATCTTCCACGAGCGGGCGCATTTGCGGCCCTCGGCGCGCGCCGGCACGACGCTGACGCCCCTCACCTCGTCGAGCCGAAAGGCGTCCTCCGGGCCCTCGCCGCGCCGGACGTCGATGCTCGAAGTGATGCAAATCTCGGCGAAGTCGACCCCGTCGAGGGCGGCGCCGAGCTCGTCGTCGGCGATGAAGACCGTCGGCGCCGCCTCGAGGCTCGACCCGATGCGTTTCTGCGCGCGCTCGATCTCGAGCGCGCCGGTGACGGCGCGGCGCACCCGGCGCACCCTCGCCCAGCGCTCGGCCAAAGCCGCGTCCCGCCAGGCCTGCGGCACCTCGGGAAAGGTCTCGAGGTGGACCGAACCGTCCTCGTCGGGATAGCGCGACAGCCACGCCTCCTCGGCCGTGAAGGCGAGGATCGGCGCGATCCAGGCGACGGCGCAGCGGAACGTCCGGTCGATCACCGTCAGCGCGCTCTTGCGGCGCAGGCTCGAGATCGGATCGCAGTAGAGCGCGTCCTTGCGGATGTCGAAGTAGAAGGCCGATAGGTCGCTCGTCATGAAGCCGTTGAGAAGCGCCACGACCCGCTTGTAGTCGAAGGCTGCGTAGGCTTCGCGGATGTCTCCGTCGAGCTCGGCGAGGCGGTGCAGGATGAAGCGCTCCAGCTCCGGCATGCCCTCGGGCGCGACGCGGTCCTCGTCGCGGAGATGGTGCAGGGAACCGAGCATCCAGCGGATCGTGTTGCGCAGCTTGCGGTAGGTCTCGACGAAGGTCTTGAGAATCTCGGGGCCGATGCGCAGGTCGTCCGCATAGTCGGACGCGGCCACCCACAGGCGCAGGATGTCGGCGCCGCTGTCCTTGATGACGTCCTGCGGCGCCGTCACGTTGCCCTTCGACTTCGACATCTTCTCGCCGCGCTCGTCGAGGACGAAGCCGTGCGTGAGGACGACGTCGTAGGGGGCGCGGCCGCGCGTGCCGCAGCTCTCCAGGAGCGAGGAATGGAACCAGCCGCGGTGCTGGTCCGAGCCCTCGAGATACATGACCGTGTCGGGCCCGCCGTCGATGCGGCGGCGCGCCTTGAGGTCCTCGCGCACCTCTAGGGTGAAGGCGTGCGTCGAGCCCGAATCGAACCACACGTCGAGGATGTCGTCGACCTTCTCGTAGTCGGCGGCGTCGAGGCCGGCGGCTCCGAGGAAGCGCGCAGCGGCGTCCGGCTCGAACCAGGCATCGGCGCCTTCCCGTTCGAAAGCGGCGGCGACGGCCGCGTTGACGCGCTCGTCCTTGAGGAGGTCGTTCGTGCCCCGCTTGACGAAGACGGCGATCGGCACGCCCCAGGCGCGCTGCCGCGACACCACCCAGTCGGGCCGGTTCTCGATCATGCCGGTGATGCGGTTCTCGCCGGCGGCCGGCACCCATTGCACGGTCTTGATGGCCGCGAGGGCGCGGTGGCGCAGGGTATCCTGCGGCGGCGCCTCGTTGCTCGGCCACATCACCGTGCCGAGAGGGCCACTACTCTCCTCTCCCTCGATGGGAGAGGTCGAGCGCACCGTAGGTGCGCCGGGTGAGGGTGGCGGCGTCGACGTTTCCG
>DASQLE010000451.1:0-3046 GCA_035630175.1 Beijerinckiaceae bacterium | reverse complement strand
CGGCTCGCCCGGCGGCGCCACCGAGGTCATGGCGTTCCGGGTCATCGAGGCGGCGGGCCTCGACCGCGACAAGGACATGAAGCGCGAGCGCCTCGGCGTCGCCGAGTCGGTCAACGCCATCAAGGACCGCAAGATCGACGCCTTCTTCTGGGTCGGCGGCATCCCAACCGCCGCCGTCACCGACCTCGCCGCCTCGCCCGGCGTCAAGATGAAGCTCCTCGACCACGGCGATCTCGTCGAAAAGATGAACGCCAAATACGGCAAGCTCTACAGCGCCGGCACGATCGCGCCGGGCGCCTATCCGAACACCGACAAGCCCAACCAGATCGTCGACGTGTGGAACATCCTGGTCACCGGCGACCGCATGACCGACGACGCCGCCTACACCATCGTCAAGACGCTCGTGGAAAAGAAGGCGGAGCTCGTCGCCGTGCACAAGGAAGCCGAGAGCTTCTCGCTCGAGAACCAGGTGCAGGAGCGCTCGCCGATCCCGTTCCACCCCGGCGCGCTCAAGTATTTCAAGGAAAAGGGCGTCAAGGGGTAAACAGCCTCCCCCTCGATGGGGGAGGCTGAGTCCGCGTAGCGGACCGGGTGGGGGTGGCAGCGCCACCCTTTCCGGAGATGCCGAGCTTCCCCCCTCACCCGGTCGCGCCTATGGCGCGACTCGGCCTCTCCCTCCAGGGGAGATGCTAGCGGATCGGCTCGACCTCGACGGCGCGGCGCCACAGCACGGCCATGGCATAAAGGCCGAGGAGGCTGAACAGCGCCATGAGCGCGTAGCCGACCATGTCGCCGAGCTCGAACAGGCCGGCGATGGCCCAGCCGGCCGCGATCGCGACCCCGAACACCTCGGCGCCGATCAGGATCATGACGCTGATGACGGTGAGGAGATTGTCCCACCTCAAACCCTTTTGCTCCGCGGCCAAGCTCGACCTCTCCATTGTCCTGGGGGCGGCACTACCCTAGAGGGGGCTGCCGACGCAATCATCTGTGGCAATCCGCCCAGAGGGTGATGCCGAAAGAGCCTGCTTTTTCGGCATCACGCTCTTAAAGCGCATCGTGATCCATGCTTGACACGCCTGTTTTTTCCGCGGCGGCCGTCGCCGCGCCGCACGGTCTCGCCACCGAGGCCGGACGCGCCATCCTCGCCGAGGGCGGCAATGCCCTCGAGGCGATGGTGGCCATGGCCGCGACGATCGCGGTCGCCTATCCGCACATGAACGCCGTCGGCGGCGATGCCTTCTGGCTCGTGCGCGAACCGGGCGGGCGGGTGCGCGCCATCGAGGCGTGCGGGCCGGCCGGCAGCCTCGCCACGGTCAAGCGCTACCGGGACAAGGGCTACGATGCCATCCCACCGCGCGGGCCGGACGCCGCCCTGACGGTGGCCGGAGCCGTCGGGGGCTGGCAGGCCGCCCTTGATTATGCCCGAAGCCTCGGCGCCAAGATCCCGCTGTCCGTGCTCCTGACCGATGCGGTGCGCCTCGCGCGCGAGGGCTGTCCCGTGTCCGTCTCGGAAGCGCGCGGGGTCCCGAACGAGGCGGAAGCGCTGCATCGGGCGTCCGGCTTCGCCGAAACGTTTCTCGTCGACGGCAAGACGCCGCCGGCCGGCACCGTGCGCAAGCGTCCGGCGCTCGCCGACACGCTCGCCCATCTCGCGGGAGCCGGGCTCGACGATTTCTACCGCGGCGATGTCGGCCGCGAGATCGCCGCCGACCTGGAGCGGATCGACAGCCCCGTCACGCGCGGCGACTTGGAGGCCTTCCGCGCGCGCACCGTCGAGCCCTTGTCGCTGCGGCTGCCGTCGGTCACCCTTTACAATTTCCCGCCGCCGACGCAGGGGCTCGCCGCCCTCCTCATCCTCGGCATCCACGAGAGGCTCGGCAGCCGCCCGGGGGACGTTGCCGCGCATCACCACGGCCTCGTCGAAGCGGTGAAGCGCTCCGTCGCCATCCGCGACCGGGTCTGCACCGATCCGGCCTTTCTCCGGCACGACCCCGCCGACTTCCTCGCCCCGGCGGCGTTGGCGCGCGAGGCGGCGCGGATCGACGGCCGCAAGGCGGCGCGCTTTCCTTTTCCCATGGCGGAGGGCGACACGGTGTGGATGGGCGCGATCGACGGCGCCGGGCTCGCCGTCTCCTACATCCAGTCGATCTACTGGGAATGGGGCTCCGGCTGCGTCCTGCCGCAGACCGGCATCCACTGGCAGAACCGCGGCGCCTCGTTCTCGCTCGATGCCAGGGCGACGAATCCGCTGGCGCCCGGCCGCCGCCCGTTCCACACGCTGATCCCGGCGCTCGCCGCCTTCGACGACGGCCGCGTGGTGGCCTACGGCTCCATGGGCGGCGACGGCCAGCCGCAATTCCAGGCGCAGATCTTCTCGTATTACCGCGACGGCCTTGGCGTTGCGGACGCGGTCGCGGCACCGCGCTGGCTGCTCGGCCGCACTTGGGGCCAGACCTCCACCACCCTCAAGATGGAGAGCCGCTTCGATCCCGCTCTCGTCGAGGCCCTCGCTGGCTTCGGCCACGACATCGAGGAACTGCCCGCGTATTCGGAGACCGCCGGCCATGCCGGGATGCTCGTGAAGCAGCCGCGCGACGGGCGCGTCGAGGCCGCGCACGACCCGCGTTCCGACGGCGGGGCCGCAGGACTTTGATGGAGTATCCCTCCCCTTCAGGGGAGGGCCGAGTGCGGAAGCACCGGGGTGGGGTCACGCCGTTTCAGATTATGGCGCTTCGCGCCATGACCCCGCCCGGCTCGCATGCTGCCGCATGCGAGTCCGCCCTCCCCTGAAGGGGAGGGATATACTGGTCAGCGAGAGGCGAGGCGCGCGGTGGAGCCCGACGGCTGCTCGTCGTTGCGGGCCGTGACGATCGGGGCGATGGCGCCGCCGAACGACATCCATTCCAACCCGTCCTGTCCCTCGGCCTTGATGTAGGTGTAGCCGGTCTGCGTCCAGGGCAGGATGCTCATGCGCCGGTTGTCGAGGATGAAGTCGCCGCGGTCCGTGCGCACCATCATGACGGCGTGGCCGCCGCCCTCCTCG
>DASQLE010000450.1:0-3365 GCA_035630175.1 Beijerinckiaceae bacterium | reverse complement strand
CCGCTCGACACGGCCTTGCGGGACGGGCGCCGGGACGTCGCGGCGGCGCGCCTCGCGCTGCTGCACAAGGCCTTCGGCGATCGCCTCTACGTGGAGGTGCAGCGCCACGGCCTCGACGAGGAGCGGCACGTGGAGGCGGAGCTGATCGCGCTCGCCGACGGCGCCGGGCTGCCGCTCGTCGCCACCAACGAACCGTTCTTCGCCAAGCCTGACGATTTCGAAGCGCATGACGCCCTCCTTGCCATTGCCGAGGGCCGCATCGTCTCGGACGAGAACCGGCGGCGCCTGTCGCCGCAGCACCACTTTCGGAGCCGTGCCGAGATGGCGGCTTTGTTCGCCGACCTGCCGGATGCGCTGGCGGCGAGCGTCGAGATTGCCATGCGCTGCAATTTTCGCATCCCGATCAGAAAACCCATCCTGCCGCGCTTCGGCCGCGGGCCCGAGGCGGACGCGCTCGACGAAGGCGAGGAACTGCGCCGGCAGGCCGAGGACGGCCTCGCCGCCCGTCTCGCGGCGCACGGACCGGCGCCCGGTCTCGGCGAGGAGGTCTATCGCGAACGTCTCGCCTACGAGATCGGGGTGATCAGCCGGATGAACTATCCGGGTTACTTCCTGATCGTCGCCGACTTCATCAAATGGGCCAAGGACCACGGCATCCCGGTCGGCCCGGGCCGCGGCTCGGGCGCCGGCTCGCTCGTCGCCTACGCGCTCACCATCACCGATCTCGACCCGCTGCGCTTCGGCCTCCTGTTCGAGCGCTTCCTCAATCCCGAGCGCGTGTCGATGCCGGATTTCGACATCGACTTCTGCGTCGACGGGCGCGAGCGCGTCATCCAACACGTGCAGGAACGGTACGGCGAGGAGCGCGTCGCCCAGATCATCACCTTCGGCACGCTCCTCGCGCGCGGCGTCCTGCGCGACGTCGGGCGGGTTCTCGAGATGCCCTACGGTCAGGTCGACAAGCTGACCAAGCTCGTGCCGCAGAACCCGGCCAACCCGGTCAGCCTCAAACAGGCGATCGAGGGCGAGCCGCGCCTGCAGGCGGCCGCCGAGGAGCCGGTCGTCGAGCGCATGCTCGCCATCGCCCAGAAGCTGGAGGGCCTGCACCGGCACGCCTCGACCCACGCCGCCGGCGTCGTCATCGGCGACCGGTCGCTCGAGGAATTGGTGCCGCTCTACCGCGATCCGAAATCGGGCATGCGCGTCACCCAGTTCAACATGAAATGGGTCGAGCAGGCGGGCCTCGTCAAATTCGACTTCCTCGGCCTGAAGACGCTCACCGTCCTCAAGAAGGCCGTCGATCTGATCGAGGCCAAGGGCGTCGCCATCGATCTCGCCGCGCTGCCGCTCGACGATGCCAAAACCTATGAGACCCTGTGCCGCGGCGAGACGGTCGGCATCTTCCAGGTGGAAAGCGCCGGCATGCGCAAGGCGCTGGTCGACATGAAGGCCGACCGTTTCGAGGACATCATCGCGCTCGTCGCGCTCTACCGGCCGGGCCCGATGGCCAACATCCCGGTCTACTGCGCGAGGAAGCTCGGCAACGACACCGAGCCCGAGGCGAATTGGTATCTGCACCCGAAGCTCGAGCCGATCCTGAAGGAGACCTACGGGATCATCGTCTACCAGGAGCAGGTCATGGAGGTCGCCAAGACCCTGGCCGGCTACTCCCTCGGCGACGCCGATCTCCTGCGCCGCGCCATGGGCAAGAAGATCAAGTCCGAGATGGACGCCCAGCGCGACCGTTTCGTGTCCGGCGCCGTCGAGCGCGGCCTCGGCAAAGCCTCGGCCAACGAGATCTTCGACCTTCTCGCCAAGTTCGCCGATTACGGCTTCAACAAGAGTCACGCCGCCGCGTATGCGCTTATCGCCTACCAGACCGCCTATCTGAAGGCCAACCATCCGGTCGAGTTCCTGGCCGCACTCATGACCCTCGATTGCGAGAACACCGACAAGCTGGCGGAGTTTCGCCGCGACGCGCAGCGGCTCGGCATCAAGGTCGAGCCGCCGGCCGTCAACCGTTCGGGCGTTTCGTTCGAGGTGCATGAAGGCGCCATTCGCTACGCGCTCGCCGCCATCAAAGGCGTCGGCAAGCAGGCGGTCGAGGCGCTCGTCAAGACACGCGGCGACAAGCCCTTCGCCGACCTTGCCGATCTCGCCCGGCGCATCAATCCGCGCCTCCTCAACAAGCGCACGCTCGAGAGCCTCGTCGCCGCCGGCGCCCTCGACGAGCTCGAGCCCGACCGGGCGCGCGCCGCGGTGGCGCTCGAGCCCATGCTCGCCCTCGCCCAGCGCAACATGGAGGCGGCAAGCGGCGGCATGAGCGACATGTTCGGCGGCGTCGCCGCCGCCGACGTGGCTCTGCGCATCCCGCCCTACGAGCCGTGGCCGGCGGCCGTGCGGCTGCAGAAGGAATACGACGCGGTCGGCTTCTTCCTGTCCGGCCACCCGCTCGACGAGTACGGGCACCTCCTCGACAAGCTGCGCGTGCAGAAATGGGTCGATTTCTGCCGGTCCGTGAAGGCCGGCAACAGCGTCGGGCGCGTTGCCGCCACCGTCCTCGACCGCACCGAGCGGCGCACCAAGACCGGCAACAAGATGGGCATCCTCATGCTGTCCGATCAGACCGGGCATTTCGAGGCGATCATCTTTTCGGAGGGTCTGGGGCAATACCGCGACCTGCTCGAGCCGGGCCGTGCCGTCTCTCTCGTGCTGCAAGCGGGCGTCGAAGGGGACGAGGTGCGGGCGCGCATCCAGTCGGCGGAGCCGCTCGAGGTGGCGGTCGCCAAGCACCAGAGGGGCATGCGCATCTTCCTGCGCAGCGACGTGCCGATTGTCTCGATCCAGGAGCGCCTGGCGCAGCGCGGGGAGGGGGAGGTGTCCCTCGTCTTGATTCTCGACAACGGCGACCGCGAGGTCGAGGTCAAGCTGCCCGGCCGCTACCAGGCCTCGCCGCAAATCGCCGGGGCCTTGAGGGCCGTGCCTGGCGTCGTCGACGTGCAGATGAACTGAGCCGGCCAGGGCGCGGGTTTCGGCGATCGTCTCCACACACCCTTAAGACGAAGCGACTAGTTTGAGTCCTGCGGCGTGCGATGAAGCATGCCGATGCCTCGCTCCTTTGGCTGTGCCCCGCCGTCCGACCCTCGGATGGCGGGGCTTTTTGCGAGCCGAGGCGAACCCCTGCCGGCTGCACCTGTGGGCGTCCTGCAACGGCACGGCACCGGCTGCGCATCCGTTAACCATCTCTTAACGATTGCGCTCGAAATGTGGGTGAACAAGACGCGATCGCCAGGAGGCGCAGGTGAACAAAGGTGTCGGCGGCAAGCTGCGGATTCTCGTGGTCGAGCAGGAGCCTATCGCACGCG
>DASQLE010000449.1:0-5741 GCA_035630175.1 Beijerinckiaceae bacterium | reverse complement strand
AATGATGGCAGAACGATGCGTCGCCGCGGGGGAGCCAAGCCGGACGATCTCGGCGTTCCCGCCTTCGCCCTGTGGCCCGGCATCGCGCTACTGCCCCCTTCGCTCTGTGGGCGCTGCGGCTCCGGCCGACGGCGATCGCAGCGAGCGCCGTGGTCCTGCTGCTGGCCTTGCTGGCCGCGCCGATCGCCGCGATCCATGACACCCTGTTCTTGCTGCCGCTCTGGTAGGCCGCTGGCGGCTGCCGGCGATGCGCATGGTCGCGCTCCTCTTGATCGTGCCGGTGCCGTTCACGACCGATTCGGGCAGCCGGCGCTCATCCAGGCGACCTTCGGCTCGCTCTACAACGGGGCTCTTGTGCTGCGCCTCGCGGCGGTGTTGATGCACGGACGACGGGAGCCGGGGCGTCAGGCCGCCTCGGCAGCGGCAGCGGCGTGACGAGGCGCCGTCTCGGGCCGAGTGACGAGGGAGCGACATTGCCATGGACGCGAAGGCCGCATCGTCTTCCGGGAGTATGGTCTATGTCGCGCCGGATGCCGCCGCCTCGTTCACGCGCAGCCTCCTGACGGCGAACGGCGTGCCCGAGGCGGATGCGGCGATCGTCGCCGATTGCCTCGTCCTGGCGGATCTGCGCGGCGTCGACACGCACGGCCTGATGCGCCTGCCGGGCTATCTCGACCGGCTGCGGCGCGGCCTCATCAACGCCCGCCCGACGCTCGAGCCGAAGCGGGTGACGCCGGTCGCGGCGAGCCTCGACGGGCAGGACGGCTTCGGCTTCGTCGTCGCGACGCGCGCCATGGCCGAGGCGATCGCCATCGCCGAGACCTACGGGGTCGGCGTCGTCGCGGCGCGGCGCAGCACCCATTTCGGCATGGCCGCGCAATACGTGCTGCAGGCGATCGACGCCGGCTACATGGCGCTCGTCTTCACCAACGCGTCGCCCTCGATGCCGCCGTGGGGCGGCCGCGAGGCGCTGCTCGGAACGAGCCCGTTCGCCGCCGGCGCGCCGGGCGGGCGCGAAGGACCCTTCGTGCTCGACATGTCACCAGCCGTCGCCGCGCGCGGCAAGATCCGGCGGGCGGAGCGGCGCGGCGAGACGATCCCAGAGGGCTGCGCGCTCGACGGCGAGGGCCGGCCGACCACCGATCCGACCAAGGCCATGGGGGGCGTCGTGCTGCCGATCGGCGGCCCCAAGGGGTCGGGCATCGCCATGCTCATGGACATCTTCGGCGGCCTCATCGCGGGCGCCGGTTTCGCCGGCGGCGTCGCCGACCAGTACAAGCGCTTCGACGTCACCCAGGACGTCGGCCATTTCTTCCTCGCCTTGAAGCCCGACCTGTTCATTTCGGCGGACGACTACCGCGCGCGCATGGATGTCCTCGTGCAGCGCGTGCACGGCTGCGCGACCGCGGAGGGGTTCTCGGAAGTCCTGATGCCGGGCGAGATCGAGGCGCGCCAGGAGGCCGAGCGGCGGCGCTCCGGTCTCGCCTTCAGCCGCAGCGAGGTCGCGACCCTGCAGGAGGAGGCCGCAAAGGCGGCCGTCGCGCCGCTCGCGTTGCACGAGGGCCCGCTCGATCGGGATGCACGATCGAACTGACCGGATCGCGACAGCCTACAAAAAAGGCCCCACGGTGGTGCCTGGGGCCTTTGCTGAGGTCCGCTTGAACGCGGCTAGAGTTATTTCGGGACCCGGGCGGGATCGTCCCGCTTTTGGTCGCTGGTCGGTCGAGGGTGATCAAGCCTGCCGGCCGAGGCACGAATCCATTGCCTAAAGAATGCGCCCGTCACGGTTAATGAGCGCTTAAACAGCCGGGGCGATGCGCTGGTTCGAACGAGAGGCATGCACGGGTCTTCCCGAGAACTTGCCCCTTGACGGCGACAGCGAATGGGCCGACGTTCCGCCTCGTACGCTGGCCGAGCGCCAGCCGCTGACGATGTGCATCGTGGCGCGCCGCTTCCGCAGGCCGCGCCGCCGCAAGAAATAAAGATATCAGGGACGGACGGGAAAGCCGCGTGGAGGGGTCTATGCGCATGTCCGCTTGTCCGACCGCCATCTCGCTTCGCGCTGCCGCGGCTTCGGCGGCCTCGCTTCTGTCGGCGTCGCTCGTGGCGGCAGCGCTGGCGGCCACAACCGCGCCGGCACGCGCCCAGGATGAAGAGCAGTTCGGCCGGGTGCATTTCCCGACCTCGTGCAACGAGCTCGCGCAGCGGCGCTTCGACCGCGCGCTTCGCTATCAGCACTCGTTCTGGTACCGGCCGGCGCAGGAGGTCTTCGGGGAAGCCCTCAAAGCCGATCCCGACTGCGCCATCGCCCATTGGGGCATCGCCCTCGGCCTGCTCGGCAACCCGCATTTCGCCCCGCCGAAGGAGAACCTCGCGCTCGGACTGGCCGCTTTGGAGACAGCGAAGGCGATCGGCGCCAAGACGCAGCGCGAGCGCGATTATATCGACGCGCTGCTCGCCTTCTATGCCGGCGACGACGCCGTTCCTTTCGCTCAGCGCGTGCAAGCCCATCTCAAGGCCGTGCAGGCGCTGGCCGCGCGCTATGCGGACGACGACGAGGCGCAGATCGCCTACGCCATTACGCTCAACGTCGCGGCATCGCCGAACGACAAGACCTACGCCAACCAGCTGAAGGGTGCGGCCATCCTGGAGCCGATCTTCAAGCGCCAGCCGCGGCATCCCGGCGTCGCCCATTACCTGATCCACCTCTACGACTATCCGCCGATCGCCGAGAAGGGATTGGACGCGGCCAAGCGCTATTCCGAGATCGCTCCGGCAGCGCCGCACGCCCAGCACATGCCGTCGCACATCTTCACGCGGGTCGGCTACTGGAAGGAGTCGATCGCGGCGAACAGCGCCTCCGCGCGCGCCGCGAAGGACGGCAAGGAATGGCACGACCAGCTGCACGCCATGGATTACCTCGTCTACGCCCATCTGCAGCTGGCGCAGGACAAGGAAGCGCGCGGCGTCGTCGACGAGATGGAGGCGGTCAAGGGCTATAACCCCAATGTCCGCACCGGGCCCTATGCGGTCGCGGCAAGCCGCGCCCGCTACCTGGTCGAGCGCGGCGACTGGCGCGCCGCCGCAGCCCTGGCGGTTGAACCGAGCCGCTTCGCCTATGTCGACGCGATCACCCATTTCGCGCGGGCGCTCGGCGCCGCCCGGACCGGCGACCTCCCGGCGGCGCGGGCCGACATCGCCAAGCTCGGCGAGCTGCGCGACAGCCTGCAGGGCGCGAAGGACACCTATTGGGCCGAGCAGGTCGACATCCAACGGCAGGTCGCCACGGCCTGGCTGCTGCTCGCGGAGGGGAAGCCGGCCGAGGCCCTGCAGACGATCGGCGCCGCGGCCGATGCCGAGGACAAGACCGAGAAGTCGATCGTCACGCCAGGGCCGCTGGCGCCGGCGCGCGAGCTCTACGGCACCATGCTGCTCGAGCGCGGCATGGCGCAGGACGCCCTCGCCGCGTTCGAGGCGACGCTCGCCAAGGAGCCGAACCGCCTCGGTGCCACGATCGGCGCCGCGCAGGCCGCCGAAAAGCTCGGCGATGCCGAGAAGGCGAGGCGGCATTACGCCAAGGCCCTTGAACTGGCCGCCGGCGGCGATGCGAGCCGGACCGATCTCGCGCAGGCCCGCTCGTTCATGGCGAAGAACTAGCCGGAAGCGTGCCGTGCGCACGATCAAGATGGCGGCGTTCGCCGCGGTTGTGCTCGCTGGAGCCGTCTCGGCCATGGGCTGGCCCGGCGGTTCAGGGATGGATCACGCCCCGCCGCTCGGCGAGCCGCGACCGGTTTGGACGGAGGGGCGCTGGCCGTTCCCCGCCGACCCGTGGGGCAAAGGCAAGGCGTTCCGATGCAAAGCCGCCGATTGCGGCGGCGAGGTCGATGTCTATCTGCGCGCCAAGCTCGGGTTCTGCAACTGCACAACGGGCGTCGCCGACGACGGCGACCTCGAGCGGATGAGCGACCTCGACCTGATCGGCGGGGAGGCGACGGCGCTCGGCCCCGGCCGGCCCATCACGGTCGGCTCCATGCAGGGCCGCAGCCGCGCCTATGCGCTGACAGCACGCGACCGGCGCGGCAAGAGCGCCGTCGCGATCGCCTTCAACGAGCGTTGCGACATGATCGCCGCGACGGCCGTGCTGCAGGACGTGCGGCCGGCGACAATCGAGCCAGCCATCGTCGAGTTCCTGAACAGCCCCACGGTGCTGCGCTGGGCCGAAGCCGCGCTCGGCCTGTGACCCAGCGGCGCTATCTCGGTGCGGGCGCTCAGTTGCCGTAGAGATATTGCGGCAGCCACAGCGTGATGCCCGGCCAGATGTAGATGATGACCATGCACAGGATGACGATCAGCATGTAGGGCATCATGCCGGCGAAGATCTGGTTGAGGGTGACGTGCGGCGGCGCGACGCCCCTCAGGTAGAAGGCCGACATGGCGACTGGCGGTGACAGGAAGGCGGCCTGCAAGTTGACGAAGACGAGCACGCCCCACAGCACCGGATCAATACTGAAATGCTGCAGGAGGGGCAGGAAGATCGGCACGAAGATGATGATGATCTCGGTCCACTCGAGCGGCCAGCCGAGGATGAAGATGATTGCCTGAGACAGGATCATGAACTGCAGGGGCGTCAGGTCGAGCGCGAGCACCCAGCGCTCGATCAGGGCCTGACCGCCGAGGAGCGCGAAGACGGCGGAGAACAGGGCCGAGCCGACGAACAGCCAGCACACCATGGCCGTCGTCTTGGCGGTGAGGAACACGGCCTCTTTGGTCTTCTTCCAGCTGAGGGTGCGCGCTTGCACCGCCAGCAGGAACGCGCCGGCGGCCCCGACCGCGGCCGATTCGGTTGCCGTGGTGACGCCGAGCAAGATGGCTCCGAGCACGAGCACGATCAGGATGGCCATCGGCATCACGGACGAGCTCAGGAGCTTGACCATCTCCAGGCGCTCGGCGGTCATGCGCCAGTAGTATCGGATGAGCATCACCGCCGCGAGCACGGCGAGAACCGCATAGGTGATGTAGAAACTTGTCGCCGGCCCGGCGGCGGCATCCGCTGCCGGCCCCGCTGCCGAAGCACCGAGTTGCTCAAAGCCCTCAGGGGCCTCGGCTGCCGACCCCTGCGGATAGATGACCACGTACCACCACAACAAGGCGAGGATGCCGGTCACCAAGGCGAAAGGCACGAGCGAGGCACCGAAGTTCTTGAACAGCTTCCCGTAGGTGAGGCGTCCGTCCTCGGTTTCGATGGCGGCCGCCCTCGACGGCGAGAACAAGGCCGAGAGGAGCCCGACAGGCATGTTGCGCGAATAGACCAGCGCGAACTTCCGCATCCATGCCGGAACGGGAATCTTGGTGTCTTCCTCGGGCAGGGGCGGAGCGAGCGCCGGGTTCATCAGGGTCCGACCGATGACGTACAGGACGTACAGAAACGCGAGGAAAAGGCCCGGGAACATCGCCGCCGCGTAGAGCTTCACCACCGACTGCCCAGCGACCGCCGCATAGACGATGATCATGATGGATGGCGGGATCAAAATTCCGAGCGTGCCGCCGGCCGTGATCACGCCGGCGGCGAGGCGCGTGTCGTATCCGGCACGCAGCATCGGCTGGAAGGCGACGACGCCCATCAGCACGACCACGGCCCCGACGAGTCCGGTGGCCATGCCCCAGAAGGCGCACACGACCAGGCTGGTGACAGCGAGCGATGCCGGCACGCCGCGGAGCGAGAGCTGCACCGAGTAGAACAT
>DASQLE010000448.1:0-2934 GCA_035630175.1 Beijerinckiaceae bacterium | reverse complement strand
CATGGTGATCGGTACGCAGCCGAGCGGCCAGGGCCACGAGACAAGCTTCGCGCAGGTCCTTGCCGACATGATTTGCGTGCGCGTCGAATGCATCAACGTGATCATGGGCGACACCGACATCGTCAGCGTCGGCGGCGGCTCGCATTCCGGCCGCTCCATGCGCCATGCCGGCACCGTCATCGCGAAAGCCTCGACGGACCTCGTCGCTCGGGGCAAGGCGATCGCGGCCGTCGTCGCCGGAACGACGGCGGACCAAGTCGAATTCAAGGATGGCCGCTTCCGCGTGCCGGGCACCAACTATGCCTTCGATGTCCTCGAGCTGGCGCGGCAGGCAGCCCAGCACACCCTGCCCGACGAGCTCAAGGACGGGCTTGCGGTCAAGACCGACAACGAGATGCACGAGCCGGTTTTCCCGAACGGCTGCGCCGTTTGCGAGATCGAGGTCGATCCACTCACGGGCGCGATCGCCATCACCCGCTACGCCACGGTCGACGATGTCGGCCGCTGCATCAATCCGCTCATCGTGCACGGGCAGACGCACGGCGGCATCGCGCAGGGCGTCGGCCAGGCGATGTGGGAACAGCTCCGCCTCGACGCCTCGGGACAGCCGATCTCGGCCTCGCTCATGGATTACGGCATGCCGCGCTTCGACAACCTGCCGTCTTTCCGGACCGAGATCGCCGAGGTGCTGTCGCCGACCAATCCGCTCGGCATCAAGGCCGGCGGCGAAGGCGGCACCACGCCGGCCCTCTCGGTGATGGTCAACGCGGTCGTCGATGCGCTGGCTGAATTTGGCGTCGCCGACATCACCATGCCGCTGACGCCGCTCACCGTGTGGGAGGCGATCCAGAACGCCAAGCGCAAAGCCGCAGCCTGAAGGGGAGCGATCGTGAGCCGTGAGCCCGACACCATTGAGCTGATCGCCTTTCCGGGCGCGCCGAACCTTCCGATCTTCGTGGCGCAGGACAAGGGCTTCTTCGAAGCCGCGGGCGTGCGCGTCAACCTGACGACGACGCCGAACTCGGCCTATCAGGCAGAGAATCTGGTCGCAGGCCGATTCCAGATCGCCGCCACCGCCTTCGACAACGTCGTCGCCTACCAGGAGGGGCAGGGCGCGGTCGCCTTGCAGCGGCAACCGGACCTGTTCGCCTTCATGGGCGCGACCCAGATCGAGCTCGCCTTCGTGGTCGCGCCCGACATCGCCTCCTATGCCGACCTGAAGGGCCGATCGCTGGCGCTCGACGCCCTCTCGACCGGCTTCGCCTTCGTGCTCTACGAGATGCTGGCGCGCGGCGGCCTTAAGCGCGGCGACTATGAGCTGGCGCCGGTCGGCGCGACGCCGCAGCGCTGGGATTCGGTCAAGACCGGCGCGCACGCCGGCACGCTCACCATCGAGCCGTTCACGAGCATCGCCCGGAACCAGGGATTCCGGGTGCTCGACACCTCGTCGCGCCTGTTCGCGAGCTATCAGGGCGGCAGCTTCGCGGCGAGCCGGCACTGGGCTGCCGCCCATCCGGACGCGCTCAAGGGTTTCGTCCGCGGCTACCTGGCAGGCCTTGATTGGACCCTCGCGCCCGGCAACCGGCAGGAAGCGACGGCGATCCTCCTCGGCCGCATGCCCGAGATCAAGCCGCCGGTCGCCGGCGCCGTCATGGACAGCCTGCTCTCGCCGCGCTCGGGACTGACGCCGGACGCCGCCATCCTGACCGACGGCGTCCGCGCCGTGCTCGACCTCAGGTCCCGTTACGGCGGCGGCCCGCCGCTCACCGATGCGAGCCGCTACATCGACGCTCGCTATTACGACGAGGTCTTGTCGGAGAAGACCGGTCAGCGGACGAGCTGATAGGTCTTCACGGTCACGGCGGCGTCCGGGATGTTGCGGTTGTGCCGCTTGATCGCTTGGTGATCCTCGCTCGCGAGGTAGGCCTTGATGCTCGCCTCGTCCTCCCATTCCGAATAGGAGATGTATTCGCCCGGCACGCTCTCGCAGCGGAGCATCTTCTCCGACAGGCAGCCGGGCTGGCGGATCATGAGCGGCGCGCAGAACTCCTTCCAGTTGCGCTCGGCGCGGGCGCCGTAATCCGGCGGCACGGTCGTGATGATCAGGCGGATGATGGACATGGCGGTCGCCCTCCCGTGATCGCGCGGACCTACTTGTTCTCGGCGGCGTAGACGCCGTTCCAGCCGGGCTCGGGCGGGCTCTCGAGGAGCGTGCGGATGCGCGCCACGTAGCGGTTGTAGAATTCCTCGAGCCCGAATTCCCTCCCCGCCTCTCTGCATTGCAGGATGGCCTCCAGCGCCCCGGTCCAGTTCTGGTTGCGGTAGGCGCTCAGCATGGCGGCGTTGGCGTCGCGCAGCTTCTGGAACCGGGTTGTCCGCGCGACGTCCTCGCGGCCGAGGATCGTGTAGATGAGCTCCGGCTCGGTCTTTCCCTTCACCTGCAAAAAGTCCATCTCCAGCACCGCGAACCGTCCCTGCACGGCCTCGGCCGTGCGCGCGCCGATGATGATCGGCACGGCGTAGGTTTTCGTCTGCCCTTCCAGCCGCGAGGCCACGTTGACCGTATCGCCGAGCACCGAATAGTTGAAATGCAGGTCGGAGCCCATGTTGCCGACGACGCACGGCCCCGTGTTGACGCCGATCCCGACCTGCAGCGGCAAGAAAGTCTGGCCGGCGGCGGTGGCTTCCTCTCGGCGCACGCGGTTGAGCGCGGCCACCTTGTCCTGCATGTCGAGCACCGCCTCGCAGGCGTTCGCTTCCTGCTCCGCGTCGGGCAGCGGCGCGTTCCAGAACGCCATGATGGCATCGCCGATATATTTGTCGATGGTGCCCTTGCGGTCGATGATGGCGTTGGTGAGCGGGGTGAGGAAGCGGTTCATCAGGGTCGTCAGCCCCTGCGGATCGTTCTTGTAGAGCTCCGAGATCGTCGTGAAG
>DASQLE010000447.1:0-4009 GCA_035630175.1 Beijerinckiaceae bacterium | reverse complement strand
GTGAGGCCCTTCACCGGGAAAGGGTTGAGGCTGTCGAAGGTGCCCTGCACGCCGAGCACGATGCGCCCGCCCTTGGGAGCCTCGGGATTGACGTAGGGAAAGTGTGCGAAGTCGCCGGGGAGGGCAGGGGACCCATGCATGGCCAGGCCTTGCCGTCCGTCCTCGCGCTCGGCGGCCGACGGCGCCGTCACGGCCAGCGCGGCTCCGGCCGCAAGGGCGAGCAGGGCGCCGGCGCTCCGCTTCGCGTTTGCCTTCGAGCGGAACGGAACGGCGCGGCGCGGACCCATGCTCCAAGATACCACGGACGCCAAGATACCACGGAGGGATGGGCCGCAAGCCACTGGAAAGCCGGCCGCCGACCCGTTAGAAGGGCGCGACTCGTGTCATGTCTTCGCCGCATTCCGTGAGGATGCAGCGTGCCCAACAAGCCAGCCGGGCTCCTCGGGCCGAACAGCCCTCGACGACCGCCCATACGCCAAGGGGACTAACCAGATGTCATTCGCGACCAGTCTCGCGCGCCTGCGGGGATCGATCGGCATTGCGGCTCTCGTGAGCCTGGCTGCGGCGGCCCCCGGCATGGCTCAGACCCTGACGCAGCCGACGCAACCGGCCCAGCCCCGCCCGGCCCAGCCGCGGCCCGCGCAGCCGGCGCAACCCGCTCAGCCCGCTCAACCCGCGCAGCCGGCTCCGGCTCAGCAGGCGGGCGCCTCGACGGTCGTGCAGGTGAAGCCGGAGCCCTCGCAAGCCGATTGGACCAAGGTCTGCGGCAAGGATCAGGCCCAAAACGCCGAGGTCTGCTACACGACGCGCGATTTCGTCTCCGATCAGGGCCAGCCGGTTCTCGCCGTCGCCGTCTACGACGCCAAGGGTCCGCAGCCCCAGAAGATCGTCCGTTTCCTGATGCCGCTCGGCTTGCTCCTGCAGCCGGGCGTACGTTTCGCGATCGACCAGGGCCAGCCGACGCCCGGCCGCTACGCCATCTGCTTCCCGAACGGCTGCTTCGCCGAGGCCCCTGGGCTCAAGGACGACGTCGTCAACCAGATGAAGAAGGGCTCGACGCTCAATGTGAGCGTGCAGAACCAGGCCATGCGCGAGGTCACCTTCGCCGTCCCGCTGACCGGCTTCGGCAAGGCCTTCGACGGACCGCCGATCGATCCGAAGGTGCTGGAGGAGCAGCAGAAGAAGCTGCAGGAAGAACTGCAGAAGCGCAGCGAAGATATGCGCCAGCGCCTGCAGCAGGGCGGCGCGGCCACTCCGGCGACGCCGACGCGGTAAGTCGACGCTTCGACAGGACGCGCCCGGTCAGTTGGCGCTCGCGGCGCGCATCCGGTAGGCGCCGCTCTCGTCCCGCTCGAACACGTCCGGCACGAGCGGGTGGCGCAGGGGCCGCTCCGAGTTGTCCGGCAGGAGGTTCTGCTCGGATACGTAGGCCACGTATTCCGTCTCGTCGTTCTCGGCCAAGAGATGGTAGAACGGCTGGTCCTTGGACGGTCGCACCTCTTCGGGAATGGACAACCACCATTCCTCGGTGTTGGCGAAGACCGGGTCCACGTCGAAGATGATGCCCCGGAACGGGAAGACCCGGTGGCGCACGACCGCGCCGATCGCGTATTTGGCTGTGCGTGACTTCATGGGCCCAATATAGAAACCCCTCGTGGCGATTGCAAAAGCCGGCCGGTCCGCAACCGCCTGCCGGACCGATCTCTTGCGTCGCTGCCCCAAGCCGGGGAAGAAGACGGCTCCTGGTCCCGCAGCGTGATCTCTCGATGGCCGACCTCGTCGGGCTGTTCAATCTTCTCGCGCCGTTCTTCGGCCTGATCGGGCTCGGTTTCCTGTGCGGCAAGGTGGCCGGACGCCCGGAAGCCGGCCTCGCCTGGATGCAGTTCTTCCTGATCTACGTCGCGCTGCCGTGTCTCTTCTACACGCTGATCTCCGACAAGCCGCTGGACGAACTCGCGAACGGGCCGTTCATCCTGACCACGACGTTGTGCACGGCGATCGTGTTCGCGATCTCGTGTCTCGTCGGGCTCTGGTCGATGCGGGGCAATATCCCGCAGGCGGTCATGCAGGGCGTGGCCGGATCCTACTCCAATATCGGCTATATGGGTCCGCCCCTGATCCTGTCGGCGATCGGCCCGGCCGCGAGCGCGCCGGTGGCGCTGATCTTCGTGTTCGACAGCGTCTTCCTGTTCTCGGTCGTGCCGCTGCTCATGGCCGTCGCCGGGGTGAAGCGGCGGCACTGGCTAGCGACCGCCGGCGAGGTCGCCTGGAAGGTCGCGACGCATCCCTTCAATCTCGCCACCGCCGCCGGCGTGCTGGGGAGCTTCCTGCACCTGCAGCTTCCCGCCGCCGCCGACCGCATCGTGACCTGGCTGTCCGGGGCGGCCGCCCCCTGCGCGCTGTTCCTTCTCGGCGTCACGGTGGCGCTGCGGCCGCTCGGCCGCATCCCCGCCGAGGTGCCGCCGCTGGTCGTCATCAAGCTCGTCCTGCACCCGCTCCTGGTGTGGCTGCTGCTGTCGGCCTTCGGCACCTTCGAGCCGGCCTGGATCTATGCCGCCGTCCTCATGGCGGCGCTGCCGCCCGCCTTGAACATCTTCGTGCTCGCGACCCAGTACAATATCGGCGTCGAGCGCGCCTCCGCCTGCGTGCTCGCCGGCACGCTGGTGTCGATGGTGACGCTCACCGCCTTTCTGTGGTTCATCACGACCGGCCGCATGCCGCCCGACCTGTTCCCCTGAAGCGGACGGGCGAGAGAGCGTCAGGCGCGCATCAGGCGCGGCGCGCCCAGCGACGGCTGGACGCCTTCGCGCATCGCCGCCCGCCGCAAGGGGCCGATGCCGGCGAGCGCCAGAAGGCCGATGCCGCGCAACAGGTCCACGGGGAGGAAATCGGCGAGGAGCGTGCGGTTGAGGCCGTCGACGGCGGCGCTGCGCAGGCGCACGTCGAGATCGCGTCCGCGCTGGTAACGCCGCAGCGCGTCGGCGCCGCCGACATCCTCGCCGGCGGCGCGCGCATCGACGATCGCGTCGCGCAAGGCGGCGACGTCGCGTAAGCCCAAATTGAGCCCCTGCGCGCCGATCGGCGGGAAGACATGCGCCGCCTCTCCCGCGAGGGCGAGCCGCGTCGACCAGTAGCGCTCGACGGACAGGCCGCTGAGCGGCACGACGCCGCGCGGTCCGTCGATCGTCATCTTGCCGAGCAGGGATTGCGCCCGCCGCTCGATCTCCCGCGCCAGTTCGTCGTCGCCGAGGCCGGCTAGGGGCGCGGCGCTTTCCCGCTCGACGACCCACACGAGGCTCGAGCGCCGGCCCGGCAGGGGCACGAGCGTGAACGGGCCGGAGCGGGTGTGGAACTCGGTCGAGGCATCGCGGTGATCGCGTTCGTGCGCGAGGATCGTCGTCAGCGCCGATTGCGGATAGGACCAGGCACGCGTGCGGATATCGGCGCTCGCACGGATGCGGGAATCGCGGCCGTCCGCCGCGACCGCGAGAGCGGCGCGGAGGGTTTCGCTGTCGCCCAAGGTCAGGCAAGCCGTGTCGCCGCCGCCCTCGAAGGCGATGGCTGCGTCCGGCAGGATCGTCAGGCGCGGCTCACCGGCGGCCGCGGCGGCGAGGCGCGACACGAGCCGGCCGTTCTCGACGTTCCAGCCGAACGCGTCGAGGTCGATCTCGCCGGCCGAGAACGAGACCGGCGGCGGGCGGAACAGGCTACCGGTGTCGTCGATGATGCGCATGACGGCAAGCGGCGCGGCGTCGGCCTCGAGAGCCGGCCAGACGCCGAGCGCCTGCAGGAAGCGCACGGACCCGTCGAGAAGCGCGATCGTGCGGCCGTCGTCGCGCGGCTCGGGACGGCCGACGAGAGCCGTGGAGAAGCCCTCGCGCGCGAAAGCGAGCGCCGCGGCGAGACCTGCCGCCCCGGCGCCGACGACGGCGATGTCGAAATCCCGTCTCACCGTTTCCGATGTCCCGATTGCGGTTGCACGAGCGGCATGGCCGCGAAGGCTAGCGGC
>DASQLE010000446.1:0-2616 GCA_035630175.1 Beijerinckiaceae bacterium | reverse complement strand
GGCGATCGACTGCCCGCTGGCAGACGGCGCGGGGGCGCCCTGCTTGAAATCAAAGGTGCGGGGCTGACCGTTCACCTCGTGCTGAATGGTTTGTGCCAAGGCCTCGCCGAGCAACCCACTCAAAAGCAAGGTTGCTGCGCCGAGTGGCGCCACCATCTTGCACAAACGCATTCTTGCGATCCCCATTCGGCAGCACGTCGCCCTGAGAATGGGGCCAGAGAAAGGCACCCGCCATGCGCAGCGGTCATCGCATCAAGGCTTCTGCCAGATGCCGAAACCGGCGTCTCGCGCCTTCGCCTCGGCCGTTTTGAGCTCGGGCGTCGCTTCGGAGGTGGCCCGTCCGCCGCCGTTGTAGAGGACCACTTCCGACAGGTCGCGGCCCTCGATCTGGCAGCGATGGCGGTCGGAGCGGACGGCCGGCGTGCAGACGACCTCGCGTCCGGCGATGTAGCGGGTGAGATCGTCGGCCTGCGCGCCGCGCTCCCACTCGACGCCGAACAGGCGCACGACCCGGCCGTCGATGCGCAGCGTGCTCGTATCCACGATCTCGGGCACGCCCGAGATCGCACCTGTCGGTTTCGCCGCGTTTCCGCCCGAGGGACCTGGGGTCGCGATCGGTCCGGGCGTCGCGCCGGCGCTCGCTCGCTGGCCGGACGCGGTGTCGGGGCTCGGCTCCGACCACAAGCTCCACAGCAGCATGGCGAGCAGCACGCCCAGCACGAACGTGACGCCGCCATAGATGGCGTAGCTCGGCCGGAAGCCGATGGTCGGCAGGATGTCGGGCACCGTTTCGGCGAGCGGCGTTCGGACATCGCCGCGATCCGCGGTCTCGGTCTCGCGGCTCGCGGCAGCCAGGGCTGGCGGTGAAGGCGCGGCCGCGTTCGCGTCCGTCTCGATCCGGGCGCTGTCCGCTTCGGCCGAGGCGGCCGGCTCAAGGGGGCGGCTCGCTTCGCCGGGACCCAGCAGCAGCCAATCGCGCGGCTGCGGCGGGGCTTCGATCGGCTCGGTCGACGGCGCCGCTGCCGCGGCCGCAGCGTCCGGATTGAACAGCGCCGGATAATTGCGCCGAAGCTCGGCGGCAAGATCGCGCAAGGAGAACGGCGCCGAGCCGTCCTCGAGCGCGTGTCGCGGTTGCCCGCCGGGCCCGACGACGACGTAATCGCCGTCGCCGTCGCCCGTGAAACGGATCGAGCTCTCGCCGATCAGAGCGGCCGCGCGCCGCGATTCCGGCAACGCGCCTTGGGCATCCACTTCCGCCTGCAGGCGTTGCCGGATGCGCTCGCGCGCCGCCTGCACCTCCGGCGAAAGCTGCGTCGCGGGCGCCTCGCCGGCCGCACCCGTCGCCGCGTTCGTCTCAATCGTAGTCTGCATCCTCGAAGGCCTCACTTTTGGCGCTTGGCGCGCGTGAGGTCACCTGACTGCTTTCGAAAACGATGGTCGGCTCGCCGCTTGTAAAGCTCACGCCGAGCTGCAGCAGGGCGCTTCCTTGCGATCGCTTGCCGGTTTGCGGCGAGCTCGCGGTGAAATCGAACATTGTGCGGACCGTGCAGATGGGCGGCGCCGGATCGCAATTGGTGCGCATCGTCTCGAGACGAGGACGGTATTCGCGGACCGGCCAGCGCCGCACGAAACGACGCTTCTCCTCGAACAGGGCACGGGCGCTCATCTGGCGGCCGTGGAACAGGATCTGCGAGGCGTAGAAGTCCGGCGTCGCATCGAGCGCCACCGCGTTCGGAGCCGACCAATAGGCGAGATACGCGACCGTGAATTCCTCCGCGGCGCCGGCGTGATCGGAGCGTCGCGGCCGCCGCTCGCCGGGGGCCGGAGCCTCCGCGGCCGACGGAGCGCGCGGCGGTTCGGCGGCGCGGGCCGGGGGGCTCGGACGCGCGGTCGGCGCCGTCTCGGCAGGCCGCGGTTGCGCCGCTTCGGACGGCGGCCGCGGAGCGGGGCTCGTCTTGGCGGCGTCGGGCGGCGCCCCGGCGCGGCCGTCGCCGCCGGGCGGCGGATCGACGCGCCGCGGCGGGTCCGGCTGGGCGGCGGGAGCTTGGGGTGCGGGAGGCGGAACGGGTGCCGGCGCCTCCGCCGGCGGCATTTCCACCTGGCTCGGCGGGTCGACCCAAGGGCGCCCCGACTGGGCATCGCTGCCCTCCGCCCAAAGCAAGCCGGCCATGACACCGGCCAGGAGCGCGCCTTGTGCTGTTGATCGTCTCGCTCTCACGCGACCACCCGCTGATCCTGCCATGCCCCATGTGAACGCCCGCCGCGGGCTGGGGTTCACTCGGCACGGCCTTGCCCGCGCTCGCCGATCAGCGGCCGGCGACCGGCGGCAGGACCATGAGCGCGATATTGAGCCCTAATCCGGCCGCCCAGAGCCCGGACCGGAGCCGCGGCCGATCGGACAGATAGGCGCCGACATAGCCGATCCGCACGGCCGTGAAGGCGATCGCCAAGGCATCGACGAGGCCCTGCGGCGCTTGTCGCATCTCGGCGAGCAGGACAGCCGCGGCGAAGAACGGAAAGGCTTCATAGCCGTTGAGGTGGGCGCCCCAGGCGCGGGAGCGCCACCCCTCACCATAGAAATGCGGCGCGCGCGGACGGGCGTTGTCGTAATCCTGC
>DASQLE010000445.1:0-4080 GCA_035630175.1 Beijerinckiaceae bacterium | reverse complement strand
GGCGAAGGTGATGGCCGAGCTCGCCCCGGCCGACGGCGAGGCGAAGTTCGAGCCCGAGAAGCTGAAGAGCGCCTTCAAGGAGGTCCAGGCCAAGGTCGTGCGCTGGAACATCCTCGACGAGGGCAAGCGCATCGACGGCCGCGACGTGAAGACGGTCCGCCCCATCGTGGCGGAAGTCGGCATGCTGCCGCGCGCCCACGGCTCGGCGCTGTTCACCCGTGGCGAGACGCAGGCGCTCGCGGTCGCGACGCTCGGCACCGGCGAGGATGAGCAGTACATCGACAGCCTCGAGGGGACGTACAAGGAGACCTTCCTCCTGCACTACAACTTCCCGCCCTACTCGGTCGGCGAGACGGGCCGCATGGGCTCGCCGGGCCGGCGCGAGATTGGCCACGGCAAGCTCGCCTGGCGCGCCATCCACCCTATCCTGCCGGCGGCGCACGAGTTCCCCTACACGCTCCGCGTCGTGTCGGAGATCACGGAGTCGAACGGTTCGTCGTCGATGGCAACGGTGTGCGGCACGTCGCTCGCGCTCATGGACGCCGGCGTTCCGCTGCGTCGTCCGGTGGCTGGCATCGCCATGGGCCTCATCCTCGAGGGTGAGAGCTTCGCGGTGCTGTCCGACATCCTCGGCGACGAGGACCACCTCGGCGACATGGACTTCAAGGTGGCCGGCACGCACGAGGGCATCACCTCGCTGCAGATGGACATCAAGATCGCTGGCATCACCGAGGAGATCATGCGCGTCGCCCTCGCCCAGGCGAAGGACGGCCGCGACCACATCCTCGGCGAGATGGACAAGGCGCTGAACGCGCCGCGCGCCGAGGTCGGGGAGCATGCGCCGCGGATCGAGACCATGAAAATCCCGGTCGACAAGATCCGCGACGTCATCGGCACGGGCGGCAAGGTGATCCGCGAGATCGTCGAGAAGACCGGCGCCAAGATCAACGTCGAGGACGACGGCACGATCAAGATCGCCTCGGCCGACGGCAAGGCGATCAAGGCGGCGTACAACTGGATCCGCTCCCTCACGGCGGAGCCGGAGGCCGGCGTGATCTACGACGGCACCGTGGTGAAGACCATGGAGTTCGGCGCCTTCGTCAACTTCTTTGGCCCCAAGGACGGCCTCGTGCACATCTCCGAGCTCGCGCCGCGCCGCGTCCAGAAGGTCACGGACGTGGTCAAGGAAGGCGACAAGGTGAAGGTCAAGTTCCTCGGCATGGACGAGCGCGGCAAGGTGCGCCTGTCCATGAAGGTCGTCGACCAGGAGACCGGCGAGGACCTCACCGAGAAGCTGAAGGCCGAGCGCGAGGCGGAGAAGAACCGCGAGCGCCAGATGGCGGGAGAATAACCCCCATCTCGGGGCGACCCGATGACAGGCTCCGGTCGAGCCTCAAAAAGACAAGCGTTGAAGCGCGGCCCTGGCCGCGCTTTTTCTTTACCGCGTCCGCGGCGGCAGCTCGATCGGCGACACGGTTGCGGTCGCCGGCGTGCCCTGTCGAAGAAGGCTCATTGTCACGGCGCGTCCGACGCGCGATCCGTCGAGGAGCCGCACGAGATCGTCGACGCCGGTCACAGGCTCGCCGTCGAGCGCCACCACCACGTCGCCGACACGGAGATCCGCGCCGGCGGCCGGGCTGCCCGGCTCCACCGTCGCCAGGAGAGCGCCGGTGGCGTTGAGGATGCCGGCCCCCAGCGCGAAGCGGCGCGGCACCGGCACCGTCTGGGCGGCGACCCCGATATAGGCGCGCCGCACGCGGCCGTGCCAGAGGATTTCGCCGAGCACGAATTGCGCGGTGTTGCTGGCCACGGCGAAGCAGATGCCCTGCGCGCCGAGGATGACGGCCGTGTTGATGCCGATCACCTCGCCGCCGGACGACAGCAGCGGCCCGCCCGAATTGCCGGGATTGAGCGCGGCGTCGGTCTGGATGACGTCGTCGATGAGGCGGCCCGTGCGTGCGCGGAGGCTGCGGCCCAAAGCCGAGACCACGCCCGCCGTGACCGTCGACTCGAAGCCGAGCGGGTTGCCGATCGCGACGACCAGCTGCCCGCGCTTGAGACGCTTCGAATCGCCGACCGGGGCGAACGGCAGCGCCCGCGCATCGGCGGCGCGCAGCACGGCAAGATCGGTGTCGGGATCGTCGCCGAGCACCTGGGCCTCGAGGATGCGCCCGTCCGGCGTCGTCAGGCGCATTTCGCGCGCGCCGCCGACGACATGGCTGTTGGTGAGCGCGAGCCCGTCCGGCGAGATGACGACGCCGGAGCCGTGCCCGCCGGGACCGCGACTCTTGGCATCCGGCTTCGCCTCGACCTTGACGACGCTGGGACCGATCCGGTCGACCACGTCGGTGACCGCCGTCGAGAAGGCGTCGAGCAGGGCTCCGTCCGGCGCGCCGGCGGGTGAGCCGCCGGCGGCCGCGGCCGAGCGGTGCGAGTCGGGATCGAGGATGAAGGACGGCGTGCGGTCGAGCATGGAGAACGCAATGGTGTTCGGGAGGACGCTTATGTGGTGCGCCGGCGGACGCGGCGGAAGAGCCCGGCCCGATCTCGGCAGGCTATGAGAAAAGGCGGCCGACGGCCGCCTCCGTGTCCGACCCCATCGAGGCCCTTCACATGGGTTGCGGGCTGCCCTTGCTCTTGCCGCTGCCTTTCCCGCTTGCCTTGGCGAGGGATTGCGCCGTCTCCAGATGCTTCTCCAGCGTCGGCAGCGTTTCGGTGGCATAGGCCGCCGTCGCTTCGTTCTTCATTTTCGCCGCCCTCCGATAAGCGGCGATCTCCTTCCTGTGGTCGGCGAGCATGTGCCGGACGAACGCCCGGTCGAAGGCCGCTCCCGACATCTTGCCCATCTTCTCCGCTTCGGACGTCTGCTTGGCGGAAGGCTCGCCCGGAGGCGTCATGCCCATCTCGCTCGCGATCGACACGGCGCGCTTGTTGGCGGCGGTATGATCCGCGACCAGCTGCTGGCCGAAGCTGCGGACGCCGTCGCTGTCGCCCTTCTCCTGCGCCAATTGCCCCATCGAGACCTCGGCCAAATTGCCTTGCACCGCTTTGGTGACGAAGGTCTGGGCGGCTTTGTCCGGCTTGGTCTGGGCCCACGCGCCGGTCGCCGCGCAGGCGAGCGCGGTTGCAAGACTTACACCCAGAACGAACGACTTGGTCATGGCTCACCTCGCAGGGTTGGTCCAGAGCATGGAATCGATCACGTTCATGCGTTTACTTGGACTCAATCAAAACGCATCGTGATCTGGCGGCGCTCTGGCGCGCGGCAGGTCAACGGCGGCTCGTAAAGGAGAGTTCCGGCGCGCCGGCGCGGCGAGGGACAGGCCACGCCCTCAGCGGGCGCTGGCCCGGTCGACGGGATCGAGGCGCATGGCGATACCGGCCCTCGCCATGTGCGCCTTCGCCTCGGGGATGGCGTATTCGCCGAAGTGGAAGATCGAGGCGGCCAGGACCCCGCTGGCATGGCCCTCCCGCACGCCGTCGACGAGATGGTCGAGCGTGCCGACGCCGCCGGAGGCGATCACCGGAACGGGCACCGCGTCGGCAACGGCGCGCGTCAGGGCAAGATCGTAACCGGCCTTGGTGCCGTCCCGGTCCATGGACGTGACGAGCAGCTCGCCGGCGCCGAGCCTTACCGCCTCGCAGGCATAGGCGATGGCGTCGAGGCCGGTCGGGTTGCGGCCGCCATGGGTGAAGACCTCCCAGCGCGGCGGCTCGTCCGGCGGCGACACCTTCTTGGCGTCGATGGCGACGACGATGCACTGGTCGCCGAACTTCTCGGCCGCTTCGCGGATCAAGGCGCGATGGGCGATCGCGGCGGTGTTGATGGACACCTTGTCGGCGCCGGCGAGCAGAAGCGCGCGGATGTCCTCGACGCTGCGCACGCCGCCGCCGACGGTGAGCGGCATGAAGCAGGCCTCGGCCGTGCGCCGCACGACGTCGAGAAGGATGCCGCGCCGCTCGTGGCTCGCGGCGATGTCGAGGAAGGTGAGCTCGTCGGCGCCGGCCGCGTCGTAGGCCTTGGCGGCCTCGACCGGGTCGCCGGCATCGCGCAGGTCGACGAAGCGGACGCCCTTGACG
>DASQLE010000444.1:0-2271 GCA_035630175.1 Beijerinckiaceae bacterium | reverse complement strand
GCCGAGGCTTGGCGGCGGGCGGGGCGTGGCGTCGCGCTCGCCACCGTGGTCGAGACCTGGGGCTCGGCGCCGCGCCCGGTCGGCAGCCATCTCGTCATCGACGAGGAGGGCAATTTCCTCGGCTCCGTGTCCGGCGGCTGCGTCGAGGGCGCCGTCATCACCGATGCGGTCGACGTCATCGCCGACGGCAAGCCGCGCACCCTCGAATTCGGCGTCGCTGACGAGACCGCCTGGCGCGTCGGCCTCTCGTGCGGCGGCAGGATCAAGGTCTATGTCGAGCGGGTCGACTAACCTCACCTCCCCCTGGAGGGGGGAGGTCGCCGCGCAGCGGCGGGAGGGGGTGACGCCGGTTCAGGATCAAGTGGAACCGGTGTCACCCCACCCCGCTGTTCCGCGCGGCCGCGCGGAACAGCGACCCTCCCCTTCCAGGGGAGGGTGACGTGCAGCTCGCGCTTCTCTCCGCTCTCAATGCCGAGCGCGCCGCCCGGCGCGCCGCCATCTTGGTCACCGAGACCGCGAGCGGCGAGCAACGCCTCGTGCGCGAGGCGGAGGTGCCGCGCGATCCTCTTGCGCCGCTGCTCGAGGAGCGCCTGCGCTCCGGCAAGAGCGGCACCGTCGAGGCGGACGGGCGGCAGCTCTTCCTCAACGTGCAGGTTCCGTCGGTGAAGGCGGTGGTGATCGGGGCCGTGCATATCAGCCAGGCGCTGGCTCCGATGGCGCGGGGTCTCGACCTCGCCGTCACGATCATCGATCCGCGCACCGCCTTTGCGACGCCGGAGCGCTTTCCGGACGTTCGGGTTTTGGCCGAATGGCCGGACGCGGCGCTGCCGCGCCTCGGTCTCGACCGCTACACGGCGCTCCTTGCCCTCACCCACGACCCGAAGATTGACGATCCGGCGCTCGCCGCCGCGCTCAGGGCCGAGTGCTTCTATATCGGCGCGCTCGGCTCCAAGAAGACCCATGCCCGCCGCATCGAGCGGCTGACGGCCGCGGGCTTCGGAGAGGCCGACATCGCCCGCATCCATGCGCCGATCGGTCTCGACATCGGCGCCGTCAGCCCGGCGGAAATCGCCGTCGCCGTTCTCGGCGAGCTGATCGCGGCCCTGCGCCGGGATCGGAGGCGCGGCCCGTGAAGTTCGGCCCGGTGCCCGTCGAGGAGGCGGTCGGCGCGCTCGCCGCGCATTCCGTCAAGGCCGGCGAAGCGAGCGTCAAGAAGGGCACCTTGGTCTCGGGCGAAGACGCCGCCCGCCTGAAGGCGGCCGGCATCGACACCATCGTCGCCGTGCGCCTCGAGCCCGGTGACGTCGACGAGAACGAGGCCGCCGCGCGCCTCGCCGGGGCGATCGCCGGGCCCGACGTGCGGCTCGATCGCGCCTTCACGGGCCGCTGCAACCTGTTTGCCGAGACGCCCGGCGTTCTGCTCGTCGACAAGGATGCGGTCGACCGCATCAACGCCGTCGACGAGGCCATCACCGCCGCTACCCTGCCGGCGTACAAGCCGGTCGTCGCCGGCGAGATGATCGGCACCGTCAAGATCATTCCCTACGCCGTGCCGGCAACAAGCCTCGACGCGGCGGTGGCGGCTGCGCCGCAGGGCGGCGCCCTGCGCGTCGCGCCCTACGCGCTGAGCCGCGTCGGCGTCGTCTCGACAGTCCTGCCCGGCCTCAAGCCGACGGTCGTCAAGAAGACGCTGGAGGTCCTTGCCGCGCGGCTCGCTCCGGCCGGGGCGAGGATCGTCGCCGACCGGCGCGTGCCGCACGACGCCAAGACCCTGACGGACGAGCTTCGCCGAATAGGCGCGGACGAGACCGACCTGATCGTCGTGTTCGGCGCCTCGGCGGTCGCCGACCGGCGCGACGTCATCCCAAGCGCCATCGAGGCGGCGGGCGGCCGCATCGAGCATTTCGGCATGCCGGTCGATCCGGGCAACCTGCTGCTCATCGGCATCCTCGACGGCAAGCCGATCATCGGCGCGCCCGGCTGCGCGCGCAGCCCGAAGGAGAACGGCTTCGATTGGGTGCTGCAGCGTCTCCTCGCCCGCGTGCCGGTGACGCGCCGCGACATCGCCGGGCTCGGCGTCGGCGGGCTCCTCATGGAGATCGTCACCCGTCCGCAGCCGCGCGCCGAACCGGCGCCCCGGCATCCCAAGGTCGCCGCCCTCGTCCTCGCGGCCGGGCGCGGCACGCGCATGGGCGGTCCGAACAAGCTGTCGGCGGAGCTCGGCGGGAAGCCGTTGGTGCGCCATGCAGTCGAGGCAGCGCTCCTTTCGCG
>DASQLE010000443.1:0-3425 GCA_035630175.1 Beijerinckiaceae bacterium | reverse complement strand
CCCTTCCGGGCGGGGTTCTTTTTTGGCGAGGCAATTGTCGATCACTCAAGGCGCGAGGGCCGAGCGTTTCTAACCCGAGTTACGCTGGGACGAAATAGGCACCGAGGAGCGTCACGACTGTCGATGCGCTGACGAGCAGTATCGCTTCTAACCCTGTCATCACCGTATCCATCCGGCGAGGGCCGCGGTGAGGTCAGAGGGATAGGACGTGATCGCCGGTACGCTCAGGCCGCGTGATCGACCCTGGCGAGGACAGCCCATCGCCAGGGGAGCAGCTCCTCGAGGCGTTGGGTCGGGTGCTCGGCGATGCGGGCCAGCACGTCAGCGAGCCAGGCCTGCGGATCGACCTCGTTGAGCTTGGCGGTCATGATCAGCGTCGCAATGGCGGCAGCGCGATCGGCGCCGCGCTCGGAGCCGGCGAACAGCCATGACCGGCGGCCCAGGGCAAAGCCCCTCAGGGCGCGCTCAGCCGCATTGTTGGAGAGGCAAATCCGTCCGTCATCGAGGAAGCGGGCAAATGACGGCCAGCGTCGAAGCATGTAGTCGATCGGCTCGGCCACGGCGGCCGAGCGCGACAGGCGGGTGCGCTGGTCGCGCAGCCAGACCTCAAGCTCGGCCACCAAGGGGGTGCTCTGATCTCTGCGCACCTCGAGACGCTCAACGGCGGAGCGGCCGTTGATGAGGCGCTCGATCTCGAACAGAGCGTCGATGCGCCTCACGGCCTCAAGCGCGATCGGCGAGATCACGACGGCGTTCTTGCCGCGCCGCGGATTGGCAGCGATGTCGGCGAGCTCGAAGAACTGCCGGCGTGCATGCGCCCAACAGAATGCTGGCGTGATCGCGCCCTGCGGACGGCCGGCGTCGTAAAGCCGGTTGTAGCCGCTGTAAGCATCGGCCTGCAGGATGCCGCAGAAGCCGCGAAGGTGACGCTCGGGATGGGCACCGGCGCGGTCGCGCGACGCATAGTAGAGGGCGGCTGGCGGCGCCCGGCTGCCAAAAGCCCGATCGTCCCGGACATAGGTCCAGATGCGCCCCGTCACGGTCTTGCCCTTGGCAAGGATCGGCACCGTGGTGTCGTCGCCGTGCAGGCGCTCAGCCGACAGGACGTGAGCCTCGATCAGCCCGTACAACGGTCGCAGGGCCGTCGCGCAGGCGCCGACTTGATCGGCCAGTGTCGAGACACTGAGATTGATGCCCTCCCGGCCATAGCGCTCGCTGAGCCGGTTCAAAGGCTGATGCTGACCGAACTTCTCGAACAAGATCGTGGCGAGCAGGTTCGGTCCGGCAAAGCCGCGCGGCGTGATGTGGAAGGGTGCAGGCGGCTGCGTGATCGTCTCGCAATCGCGGCAGCTGAAGCGCTCGCGCACGGTCTGGATCACCTTCCAGCGGCGCGGGATCACCTCGAGCGTCTCGGTCATATCCTCGCCGAGCTTCGACAGCCGTGCCGAACCGCAGCAGGGGCAGGTCTGCGGCGCGGCGATGACGACGCGCTCTCGCGGCAGGTGATCCGGAAACGGGCGACGCCTCGGCCACCTGCGCTCGAACGATCTGACCGCCTCCGTGGACGCCTGCTGCGCAGCCCGTTCGTCCTCGCTCGCCGCCGCCTCGAGCTCCTCCAGCTTAAGCTCCATCTGGTCCAGGAGCCGCGCCTTGCGCTCCGAGCGAGTGCCGTAGAGCTCGCGCCGGAGCTTCTCGATGGCGAGCTTCAGATGCGCGATCAGGGCTTCCGTGCTCGTCAGATCTGCCTGCGCGTTGGCCGCCTCGGCGCGGGCGTGGCTGAGCTCTGACTCCGCCGCGATGCGGGCCGCGCGCTCAGCAACGATCATCGCATGGGCGCTGGCAAGATCGGCAGGCAGCGATTCAGAAGCGGCGGTCACGACACGATGGAATCACACCCACCCGTGCCGGCAAGCGGGATCGTTATCCGACCGAGGTCGGACGCCAAGTTGCCTGGGGATGACGCCAGTCGATGCCAGACAGGAGATAGCCGAGCTGAGCCGGCGAGATGGTCACCGCGCCGTCGGCTGCGCTCGGCCACAAAAAGCGGCCCCGTTCCAGCCTCTTCGTGAACAGGCACGCGCCCTGGCCGTCGTGCCAGATCACCTTCAACAGATCGCCGCGGCGGCCGCGAAAGCAGAACAGGTGGCCCCCCAACGGATCCTGCCGCAGCACCTCCTGAACCTGCAGCGACAGGCTGGCAAACCCTTTGCGGAGATCCGTGTGCCCCGTCGCCAGCCACACCCGAACGCCCGTCGGGATCGGGATCATCGCCGCTCCAGGACATCGAGGACCCGGCCCAAGGCAGCAGCATCGACGCCAGCCCTCACGATTAAGCGCCGCCCGCTGCCCAGCATGATCTCGATCCGATCATCACCCGACTTGGCGCAGCGCCCCGTCTGCGGCCTCACGACCGTGGTCGGCTCAGACATGATCACAGCCGGCACGAAGCCCGGCATGGGTTCCGCTTCGGATCGCTCAGGGCGCAGTGCGCGACGCCAAGCCAGAAGCTGAGAGCGGGAGATACCGTGTCGCCTCGCCGTCGCGGAGACGAGGCGCGGGCCGGCCAGGCTCTCCAAGACGATCCTGGCCTTCTCGTCCTCAGACCAGCGCCGGCGCCGGCCCGACTCGACGACCTCAAGCCGCCCAAAGGCACAGTGCGTATGACTGTTCATACGCACTGTTCTCAGCGCGAAGAACACCACGCCGCAAGGCGGCCCTCACCGGCTTTCGATTACCCACATCGCGGCGCGGCCTTTGCGAGCTCTGCGCCGAGCGCGATGTCGGTGAGCCGAGATAGGCCGCGCCACATGACGATATTCCCCGGCGGCGGGTCTCGGGTCCGCGCGAGGTAACCGCCGAGTCGTGCGAGCTTGGTCAGATAGGTGGAGAGTTTCTTCGGGCCCTGTCCTTTGTCGGGGACGAGGCGGTCCAGGATGGCGATCTCGCCGGTGGTGAGCGCGAGCCGTGCGTCGGCGTTTGGCGCGACGCGGTTGATCATCGTCATCCAGAATACCCGCCAGCTCAGGATGCAGAAGACCGCGATCAGCTTCACCAGTCGCTCCGCGGTCCGCAGCCGCGCGGCTTCCGCGCGGCAGCCGGACTTGAGGATTTTGTGGAACACCTCGATTTTCCAACGGAGCGCGTACCAGCGCAGTTTCTCGATCGCTTCCTCGAAGCCCGTCACTGGCAGGTCGGTGATCGACATCCAATTGATGGCGGGCCGATCAGGAGGTGCGTCGCGCTCTCGGGCGTAAATTACAGTGAGCGCCAGGGCAGGATAGCGCTTTTGCTTGCCGATGGGCGGGAGCACGCGGATCCGCCGGTACCGGAGTTCGACGGCGGCCGCGCCAACGCGGCCCTTGCTGTCGCGGACCTCCACACTGTGCACGCCCTGGACCTGCACCTCGTCCATCTCGGCCGCGATC
>DASQLE010000442.1:0-2673 GCA_035630175.1 Beijerinckiaceae bacterium | reverse complement strand
CCACGCGCCGGGGCGGCGTCGCCGTGAGCGCGAATGCGGTGCTCAGGCGGCGTGCCGGTGCACGACCTGGGCCATGATCTGGTCGCGAATGTCGGCCAGCAGCTTCTCGCTTTCGGCGGTGCGGGCCTCGGCCATGTGGGTGCGGACTTCGGCCATCTGAGCGCGTTCCTCGGCAGCGCGGACGCGGGCCTCGGCCGCGTCGAGAAGCTCGCGCATGTGCCGCAGCTCGTCCTCGGCCGCCTTGGCGGCGGTGGCGACGGCTTCGCGCGCGAGGCCCATGGCGACGGCGATGTCGCGCTTCTTGTCAGCGCCCGGCTGCTGCATGTCCCCGCCGGCCTGCTGCCCGCGCGAGGATTGGGAGGCGTGCGGAATGTCCAGGGCAGTCCTCAACGACTCGATCGCCTTGGCCCTCACCGCGGGGCGCTCGCGCAACCCATCCTGAATGCTTGCTTCGATGAGTCCCATGATTGGATTTCCTTCGGTGCGGCACGCTAATCTTTGCTTCAGACTGGTTAATGAAGCGTTAAGCGTACGACATCGCGCATACGCCGTTCATGGCAGCACGACGACCTTGGTGCCGACCTTGACCCGGTCGTAGAGGTCCGTCACGTCGCGGTTGGTCATGCGGATGCAGCCGGACGACACGGCGGCGCCGATGGTGTCCGGCTCGTTCGAGCCGTGGATGCGGAACAGGCTGGAGCCGAGGTAGATGGCGCGCGCGCCGAGCGGGTTCTCGATGCCGCCCGACATGTAGCGCGGCAGGTCGGGGCGTCGTCGCAGCATCTGCTGAGGCGGCCGCCAATCGGGCCATTCGCGTTTCAAGCTGACGGTCTTGGTGCCGGACCAGGTGAACCCCTCACGGCCGACGCCGACGCCGTAGCGGATCGCCTGCCGGTTCGCGAGCACGTAGTATAGGCGGCGCTCGCGCGTCGACACGACGACGGTGCCCGGCGCGAATCCCTTGTCCCAACGTACCACGTCGCGCGGCACGGGCTGCAAGGTGAACACGTTGAGGAAGTCCGCGAGGCCGCGGCTGATCGGATCGCCATAGGCCTGCGCAGGAGCGATGTTCGAGAGGGTCGACAGGACGACCGCGACAGCGACGTGACGGAGCATGCTTGGCCTCACCCACATGATTCACACCCAAGATTCGCACTCAGGAAACGAACGGGTTGGATCGGGGCGAAGTTGGGCGAGTGTGGGCCCGCGGGTCGTGCGGATCGAGAAAGATCCGACCTGTGGAGTCTTGGCCACAGCGGCGCCGTTGCGTGACGGCGCTCCGTTTTTTCACGGAACCGCGAAACTATTCTTTAACGAATCGCGGCCCCGACGAGCACGCCGGAGCCGCCGCGCATGTTGAGTCGGCGGGACGGCTTTGCGAGCGCCCGCCGAACAGGATCAGGCGCCGTAGCGCCCGTCCTTCTCGGCGGTCTGGGAGAGCGCCTCCGAAAGGCCCTGGATGACGCCGGCGAGGCGTTCGTCGCCGCCGTCGTCGCGCCGCGGCGCGAGCGGCAGGACCGGGCGCCGCGGCTTCAGGCGCGACACGGCGCCGATATGCGGCGGCTCGGCAAGCGGTTCCGCGACGCCGACGGGAACGGCGGGAAGCGGGCTCGCGGGCCGCACCGCGGCGAGCCGGCGCAGCCGGTCGAAGACGTTGTCGTCGGCCTGCCGTTCGGGCGCGCTGTCGTACGGGAGGCCTTGGGCGAGGCCCTGCCCTTCGCCGGCATCGCTCTCGAGAAGATCAAGCGCGATCTCGAGGGCGTCGTTCGAAAGCGGCGTGTCAGGCGCGTCGGGCCGCCCGGAGATGGCGATGCCCCGGTTCGTGTAGCTGTCGTCCCCGGTCACCTCGGCACCGAACCAGACCGGCGGCACGAAAGCGTCCGCGTGGCCGCGCGTGGCGAATTCCACCGACACGACATCGAGAGGCGCCGGCGCGATGAAGCGGTCGATCAGCGCCTCATGATCGCCAGTGCGCAGGCGCGAGCGCTCGAACACCGCCGTGCCGGGACACACGTCGAGCAGCGCTTCGGCATGCGAGCGCGGCACATCTGTCCAGTCTTCGGCTGCGTCCATCTCGCCGTCGCGGGACGTGAGAACCAGGTAGCACTGCCCTTTCTCGATGCGAACGTGCGATTGACGCTCGGCCTGGGGCGGAAAATGCCCCTCCGTGACGCGTTCCGACCCGCGTTCTTTGCGGATGAGACGGGTCAACGACGACGCGATGAGAAACCGACGGGCAATGGCCATCCTTAACTCCTGACTGACGCACAGGCCAACGGCCTGACAACCCACGACCGGAAATCCGAATCAATTCCTGCTGCCGTGCAATTGTAGCGAGAATCCGGCAGGCCGATGGCGGGCTGCGGGATTCTGGCCGGGTCAAGCCGGTTTCCTCAGCGCGGGACGCGGGCGATGGCTGCCCCGGGAGCGGCGTTGGCTGCACCACCGTCTCAAAAGAGGGTTTTGACGAACCGCATTCGGGCCGCTACTGGAACAGCCCGGAGCGCCCAAGCAAGAGGCGCCCGACAGGGGTTTTCCGCATGCGCGTCCGTGTTGCCGTTATCGGCCTTCTGGCCCCGTTCCTGGCGCAATGCGCCGGCGGCGGGCCGAGCTTCAGCAGCCTCAGCAGCCTGTTCGGAAGCGGCAGTCCCGCAGCTCCGGCCCACCGCGTCG
>DASQLE010000441.1:0-3158 GCA_035630175.1 Beijerinckiaceae bacterium | reverse complement strand
GATTCCCACAAGCCGACGCCGGCGCCGAGGGAGCCGACCGCCTGGCTCGGCGCGATGCCGCAGGCCTCGATATAGGATGAGAAACCGAGGCCGCGCAGCTTGCCGCTCCGCTCGCTGTCGCGCTTGCGGGCCTTGAAGCCGACGTAATCGGCGAGCTCGAGGGCGCGGCCGAGCGAGGCGTGATAGTCGCCGGCGTCGTAGGTCATGATGACCGGCGTCTGGTGCGGGAAGGACGTGATGTAATTGCGGCGGCGGAACTCGACCGGATCGAGCTGCAGCTCGCGCGCCGCCACCTCGACGAGCCGCTCGATGACGAAGGTCGCCTCCGGCCGGCCGGCGCCGCGATAGGCGTCGACCGGCGCCGTGTTGGTGTAGACGCCGTCGACCTCGCAATAGATCGCCGGGATATCGTATTGGCCCGAGAGCAGCGGCGCGTAGAGATAGGTCGGCACCGACGACGAGAAGGTTGAAAGGTAGGCGCCGAGATTGGCGATTGTCGAGACGCGCAGGCCGAGGATCTTGCCGCCCTCGTCCACCGCGAGCTCGGCGTGAGTGACATGATCTCGGCCATGCGCATCGGCCAGGAACGCCTCGTTGCGGTCGCTCGTCCACTTCACCGGGCGGCCGATCTTCTTGGCCGCCCAGACGCACACCGTCTCCTCGGCGTAGATGAAGATCTTGGAGCCGAAACCGCCGCCGACATCGGGCGCGATGACGCGCAGCTTGTGCTCGGGCGCGATGCCGATAAAGGCCGACAGCACGAGCCGCGCCACGTGCGGGTTCTGGCTGGTGGTGTGGAGCGTGAAGCCCTCGGTGCCCTCGTCGTATTCGCCGATCGCCGCGCGCGGCTCGATGGCGTTGGGAGCGAGGCGGTTGTTGACGAGATCGATCCGCGTGACGTGGCGGGCCCGCGCGAAGGCCTGGTCGACGGCGCCCTTGTCGCCGAGATGCCAGCGGAACACGGTGTTGTCCGGCGCGGCCTCGTGGATCGCGACGCCCGAGCCCTGCGCCGCCGCGGCGCCGACCACCGCCGGCAGCTCCTCGTAATCGACGACGATCGCTTCCGCCGCGTCGCTGGCCGCCGCCGCCGTCTCGGCGATCACCACCGCGACATGGTCGCCGACATAGCGCACCTTGCCCTGGGCGAGCGCCGGATGCGGCCCGGCCTTCATGGGCGAGCCGTCCTTGGAGTGGATCATCCAGCCGCAGATGAGGCCGCCGATCTTGTCGGCCGCGAGGTCGTCGCCGGTCAGCACGGCGACGATTCCGGGCATCGCCAGCGCCGGCGCCGTGTCGACGCTGCGGATGCGCGCATGCGCGTGCGGCGAGCGCAGGAAATGCGCGTAGGCCTGCCCCGGCCGGTTGAAATCGTCGGTGTAGCGGCCCTTGCCGGTGATGAAGCGCCGGTCCTCCTTGCGCAGTACCCGGGCGCCGATGCCGGTGGCGGTCATGGTGTCCTCCCATTTATTTGCTCATCGTCATCCTCGACCGGAGCCGAAGACGGAGAGCCGAGGACCTCGTGCCGCGTCCAGGCGCCTCACCTTGCACAAGGTCCTCGGGTCTCGCTGCGCTCGCCCAAGCATGACGATGCGTCGTTTACTCCGCCGCCTGCGCCATCGGCTCGAGCGCCATCGCCTTGCCGCCGGCGGCGATCGCTTTGACGATGTTGTGGTAGCCGGTGCAGCGGCACAGGTTGCCGTCGAGCTGCTCGCGGATGGTGTGCTCGTCGAGGTCGTTGCCCTTGCGCCGGACCATGTCGACGGCCGTCATGATCATGCCGGGCGTGCAGTAGCCGCATTGGAGGCCGTGATGCTCGCGGAAGGCGGCCTGCATGGGGTGGAGCTCGTCGCCCTTGGCGAGGCCCTCGATGGTGAGCACCTGCGAGCCCTCGCATTGCAGGGCAAGCACCGTGCAGGACTTCGCGGCGATGCCGTCGAGATGGATGACGCAGGCGCCGCATTGGCTCGTGTCGCAGCCGACATGGGTGCCGGTCAGGCGCAGGGTCTCGCGCAGGAACTGCACGAGCAGCGTGCGCGGCTCGACATCGCCCGTGACGGCCTTGCCGTTCACGGTCATGCTGACACTGGCCATTCGCAATCCTCCCGAGGCCGGTGAACCCGGCCCTCTTGTCGCGGCGGTCCGGCAGCGTCGCGCCGCGGCGATGATCGCAATGTGAAGCGGGGCCGGTTGAGGGTCAAGCGTCGGAGACGACGTGCTCCGCCTTGGGCGGCCCGGCCTCCGCCGGCGCCAGTGCCTTGGCGAAATTCGTGAAGAACTCGTCGGCGTATTTCTTGGCCACCCCGTTGATGAGGCGGCCGCCGAGCTGGGCGAGCTTGCCGCCGACATGGGCCTCGACGTCGTAGCTGAGCTCGGTGCCGCCGCCCTCGCCGTCGGCGAGGCGCACCTTGGCGCCGCCCTTGGCGAAACCGGCGACGCCGCCCTGCCCTTCCCCGGAGATCGTGTAGCCGTTCGGCGCGTCGATGTCGGTCAGGTTGACCTTGCCCTTGAAGGTCGCCTTGACCGGCCCGACCGCCACTTTGGCGGTGGCCGTGAACTCGCTGTCGCTCACCTTGTCGAGCTCCTGGCATCCCGGGATCGCGCTCTTGAGGATCGCCGCGTCGTTGAGGGCCGCCCATACCGTGGCGCGGTCGGCGGGCAGCGCCACCTGCCCGGTCATCGTCATAGCCATCGCCTGTCTCCCTTGCGGCCCTGTTGCCCGGCTCGAGGCGACATAGCGCCACTTGATGCTGGCCGGCAATGGGCTGCGGAAAGCGCCGGGCGCCATCTGGAAGGCCGGCCCATTGTGTGCATGATCGGGCGAGCGCCCGCCCGGGGCGCCAACAAGAACGCGGTGCCCGATGGAAGTGTTCGTGCAGCAGCTCATCAACGGGCTGACGCTGGGTTCGATCTACGGTCTCATCGCCATCGGCTACACGATGGTCTTCGGCATCATCGGCATGATCAACTTCGCCCACGGCGACGTGTTCATGGTGAGCGCCTTCATCGCCCTCATCCTGTTCCTCATCCTGACGAGCTGGCTCGGCATCGCCTCCGTGTTCGTGGCCCTGATGATCGTCATGGTGCTGGGGATGATCCTGACCGCCCTATGGGGCTGGACGCTGGAGCGCGTCGCCTACCGGCCGCTGCGCGGCTCCTTC
>DASQLE010000440.1:0-6521 GCA_035630175.1 Beijerinckiaceae bacterium | reverse complement strand
TCCGGGCGGGGTGCCGGGCTCGGGCGGAGCGCTGCCGCCGGCGGACGAGATCCGCAAGCTCGCGGAGCAGATCGTCGGCGGGCACGGGCCGTGGGATACCGGAGCCGCCGAGCCGGAGGGGGCCGTCATGGAGCCCGCGCCGACCAGCATTTCACGACCGGACGCCGAAGTGCAGGGCTCGAGCCCGAGGCCACCGGACGGCTTCGTTCCGGACCAGCCGGACCCGCCGGAAACGCTCCCGCCGCCACCGAGGGCGGTAATGGCCGAGGCGCCGCAACCGGTTGCCGTCAGCCCGGGCGAGACGAGCGCGGGGGTGGCGTCGCCGCGCCGCAGGCACGGCGGCGCAAAGCCTTGTTGAAAAAGGCAAAGCCCCTTGTGCTGGGGGGCATAGGCTTTTATTATGACTATTCTAATTCAGAACAAGGCGGAACGCGCCGCCTGACGGGATGGAAATGAGAGAGGACGGGCTGCAGCAGGCGATTCAGGCTGCCGGCGGCATCGGCGCGCTGGCCCGAGCTTTGGGCGTTTCCCAGCCCGCTGTGTCCACCTGGCGGAAAATTCCAGCCGAGCGCGTTCTCAGCGTCGAGGCGCTCACCGGCGTCGCGCGCTCGATGCTTCGCCCAGACCTTTATCCTATGGATGAAATTGCACCTGCCGGCGACAGCGCAGCCGACGAGATCGACGTGCTGCGTGCGCACGAATACGATCTTCTCGCCGTTCTCCTCGGGCGAGCGCCGACCCGTGAGGTGCTAGACCGATTGAGCGAGCTGAAGGGCGATGCGAGCCCGCTCGGTCTCGCCCATATGGCGCTTGCCGAGGCCGCCGTGAAGGCCGATCCCGACGCCGTGCAGCGGGAGTTCTTCGATCTCTTCATCGGTGTCGGACGGGGCGAGCTCCTGCCGTATGCGTCCTATTACCTGACCGGCTTTCTCCACGAGCGGCCCCTCGCGAGCGTGCGCGAGAGCTTGTCGGCGCTCGGCATCGAGCGGGCCGACGACATCTTCGAGCCGGAAGATCACGTCGCCATCCTGTGCGAGGTAATGGCCGGCCTCGCCGCGCGGCGCTTCGACGCCGAGCCGGGGACCGAGCGCCGCTTCTTCGAGCGTCACCTTCGCCCCTGGGCGCCGCGCTTCTTCGCCGATCTCGAGACCGCGCAAGCGGCGCGGTTCTACAGGACCGTGGCGCGGGTCGGCGGGCTCTTCATGGATATCGAGGCGGAGGCTTTCGCGATGGACGCGTAGCGGACGCATCGGGAGGCTTCAAGGATCGGCGGCTTTGCAACCGCGGCACATGAGATCGGCAGACGCGCTACGTCGTCCAAAGGAGGTTCGAATGAGCAAGGGTCAACGCGAGGCGATGGATCGCCGCAAATTCCTTCGCACGGTCGGCGGCGCTTCAACCGTCGCGGCCGCTGCGGTTGCCTCCCCGATCGCCGCTACCGACGCGCGAGCCTACGATCCCGGCCGCGAGGAAGCGAAGGCGCGCTATCGCGAGAGCGATCACGTCAAGGCTTTCTACCGGACCAACGGCTACGAGACGCTCAAGAAGTGAGGGCTGCCCGATGCTGATCAAGCGCAAGAGCGGCGAAGCCGCAAAAGGAAACCTGCAGGCGCTCGCCGCGGGTCTTGCATCGCAAGCCATGGACCGCCGCGCCTTCCTGCGGCAGTCGGGCCTAGCGGCCGGCGGCCTCGCCGCGATCGGCTCGCTGCGCTTCGGCGCCGTCAAGGCGGCCGAGGGCGGCGGCATCGGCCACGTGCAGCCGGGCGCGCCGATCAAGATCGTCAAGAACATCTGCACCCACTGCTCCGTCGGCTGCACCGTCACGGCCGAAGTGCAGAACGGCGTCTGGGTCGGCCAGGAGCCGAGCTGGGAAAGCCCCATCAACCGCGGCACCCATTGCGCCAAGGGCGCGGCCATCCGCGAGACCGTCGGCGGCGACCGCCGCCTGAAATATCCGCTCAAGCTGACCAACGGCCAGTGGCAGCGGATTTCGTGGGATCAGGCCATCAACGAGATCGGCGATAAGCTGACGGGTCTCCGCGACAAGTGGGGCGCGGATTCCGTGTTTTGGCTTGGCTCGGCCAAGTTCTCGAACGAGGGCTCCTACCTGTTCCGGAAGTTCGCCGCCTTCTGGGGGACGAACTCGGTCGACCACCAGGCGCGGATCTGCCACTCCACCACGGTTGCGGGCGTCGCCAACACCTGGGGCTACGGCGCGCAGACCAACTCCTACAACGACATCCGCAACGCCAAGACCATGCTCTTCATCGGCAGCAATGCCGCCGAAGCGCACCCGGTCGCGATGCAGCACCTGCTTGCCTCGAAGGAGATCAACCGCGGCAACATGATCGTGTGCGATCCGCGCTTCACGCGCACCGCGGCCCATGGCACCGAATACGTCCGCTTCCGGTCCGGCACAGACATCCCGCTCGTCTGGGGCCTGCTCTGGCATATCTTCGAGAACGGCTGGGAGGACAAGGAGTTCATCCGCAAGCGCGTCTACGGCATGGAGGATGTCCGCAAGGAAGTCGCCAAGTGGAATCCGGAAGAGGTCGAGCGCGTCACGGGCGTGCCCGGCGCACAGCTCCGGCGCGTCGCCGAGCTGTTCGCGACGCAGAAGCCGGCGACCATCATCTGGTGTATGGGCGCCACCCAGCACACCGTCGGCACCGCCAACGTGCGCGCCTTCTGCATCGCCTGCCTCGCCACCGGCAATGTCGGCTCGCCGGGCACCGGCGCCAACATCTTCCGCGGCCACACCAACGTGCAGGGCGCGACGGACCTCGGCCTCGATAACACGACCCTGCCGCTCTATTACGGCCTCATCGAAGGCGCGTGGAGGCATTGGGGCCGCGTCTGGGATGTTCCCTACGATTGGCTGCAGGCGCGGTTCGACGAGGTGCCGGCCAAAGCCGGCCGGGCGGCCCGCACGCGCAAGCAGAACATGGAGACGCCCGGCATCACCTCGACGCGCTGGTTCGACGCGGTCAACCTTCCCGAAGACCAGATCGACCAACGGTCGATCCTCAAGGGCATGGTCGTCATGGGCCATGGCGGCAATACCGTGACGCGCCTCCCGGAAGCCGTGAAGGGAATGAACAACCTCGAGCTGCTGGTCGTCGCCGACCCGCATCCGACGACCTTCGCGGCGCTCGATGCACGCAAGGACAATACCTACCTCCTGCCGATCGCCACGCAGATGGAGTGCTCCGGTTCGCGAACGGCCTCGAACCGCTCGCTGCAGTGGTACGAGAAGGTGGTCGATCCGATTTTCGAGTCGAAGACCGATTACGAGGTTATGTACCGGCTGGCCGGGAAGCTCGGCTTTGCCGACCAGATGTTCAAGAACATCAAGGTCGACAACAATGTGCCTTCAGCCGAGGACCTCCTGCGCGAGATCAATCGCGGCGGCTGGTCCACCGGCTATTGCGGCCAATCGCCGGAGCGGCTCAAGGCGCATATGCGCAATCAACACAAGTTCGACCTTGTGACGATGCGCGCGCCGAAGGACGACCCCGAGGTCGGCGGCGACACCTATGGCCTGCCGTGGCCGTGCTGGGGCAAGCCGGAAATCCGCCATCCCGGAAGCTTCATCCTCTACAACACCAACCTGCACGTGAAGGACGGCGGCAGCACGTTCCGGGCTCGCTTCGGCGTCGAGCGCGGCGGGCAGAGCCTGCTCGCCGAGGATTCCTATTCGCTCGGCTCGGAGATCACGGATGGTTATCCCGAGTTCACGATGGGGGTCCTGAAGAAGCTCGGCTGGGACGCCGACCTCACGGCGGAGGAGCGAGCCACCATCGAGCGCATCGGCGGCAACAATATCGATGCGGTGTCGTGGGCGATCGATCTGTCGGGCGGCATTCAGCGCGTGTGCCTCGAGCACGGCGTCGCCCATTACGGCAACGGCAAGGCGCGGGCGAACGCGTGGAACCTGCCGGATCCGATTCCGGTGCACCGCGAGCCGATCTACACGCCACGGCCGGATTTGGTCGCCAAATACCCGACCCTGCCCGACGGGCGGCAGTTCCGGATGCCGAATCTCGGCTTCTCGGTGCAGAAGGCGGCCGTCGACCGAGGGGTCGCCAAGGCGTTTCCGATCATCCTGTCGTCGGGACGCCTCGTCGAATATGAGGGCGGCGGCGAGGAGACCCGTTCCAATCGGTGGCTCGCCGAGCTGCAGCAGAACATGTTCGTCGAGATCAACACCGCCGACGCCGCCGACCGCGGCATTCAGGACGGGCAATGGGTGGTGGTCACCGGCCCCGAGAATGGAGCGCACACCAAGGTCAAAGCGCTGGTCACGGACCGGGTCGGCAAGGGTGTGGCCTGGATGCCGTTCCACTTCTCGGGCTGGTACCAGGGAGCCGATATGCGATCGAAGTATCCGCAAGGAACCGACCCGTACGTGCTTGGCGAGAGCGTCAACACGATAACCACCTACGGCTTCGATCCGGTCACGGGCATGCAGGAACCGAAGGCTACGCTCTGCCAGATCCGGGCGGCGTGAGCGGGAGGAGATAAGACATGGCGCGCATGAAATTCCTCTGCGACGCGGATCGTTGCATCGAGTGCAATGCCTGCGTCACCGCCTGCAAGAACGAGCACGACGTGCCGTGGGGCATCAACCGGCGGCGCGTGGTGACGCTCAACGACGGCAAGCCCGGCGAGCGCTCGATCTCGATGGCGTGCATGCACTGTACGGACGCGCCTTGCGCGGCCGTGTGTCCGACCAACTGCTTCTACACGACCGTCGATGCCGTCGTGCTGCACTCCAAGGACCTGTGCATCGGCTGCGGCTATTGCTTCTACGCCTGCCCGTTCGGGGCGCCGCAATATCCGCGCGTCGGCAATTTCGGCACGCGCGGCAAGATGGACAAATGCACCTATTGCGCCGCCGGCCCGGAGGCGGACGGCACGACGGCCGAATACATAAAATACGGCTCGAATCGTCTCGCCGAAGGCAAGCTGCCGCTGTGCGCCGAGATGTGCTCGACCAAGTCGCTTCTCGCCGGCGACGGCGAGATCATCGGCCAGATCTACAAGGAGCGTGTCCTGAAGCGCGGCTACGGCTCGGGCGCCTGGGGCTGGAAGACGGCGTACCGGGAGACGGTCGCGATCTGACGATCGGCCGGGCCGCCTTGCGCGGTCCGGTGCCACTGCCGGGACTTCACGAGGAGAGAGGCCTCTCACGATGAACAACAGGTACTCTGCGTTTCGGACGATCGTCGCCGCCCTCGTCGCCTGTGTCGCGGTGTCCGTCAGCGCCCCCGTCTTGGCGCAGGGCGGACAACCCGCGAGCCCTTCCGGCTCGAACCCGACCGCGCAAGCGGTCAACGAGGAGCGGCTGCTGCAGCAGCTCAACACGCTTCAGGGACGCGTCTCGATCCCCGACGGCAAGGCCGCAATCCTGCAGCAGCCGCAAGGCCGCGACTACCGGCAGTTCCGCGAGGGATGGCTGCCGTGGATCGGCGGCATCGCCATCCTCGGCATGCTGCTGGCGCTGGCGGCGTTTTACTTTGCGAAGGGCCGCATCAAGCTGGAGCAGGGACCTGAAACCGGCCGCAAGGTCACCCGTTTCAACGCCTTCGAGCGCTTCACCCATTGGCTCACCGCGACGGCCTTCATCATTCTCGCCATCTCCGGCCTCAACTACATCTTCGGCAAGCGCCTGCTCTTGCCGCTGATCGGGCCCGAGGCTTTCGCCACCTGGTCGCAATGGGCGAAGTTCGCCCACAACTACATCTCGTGGGCTTTCATCCTCGGCATGCTTATCATGCTGGTCGTTTGGATCCGGGACAACATCCCCGACCGTTACGACGCGGCATGGCTGCGCGCCGGCGGCGGCTTCTTCGGCGAACGGCATCCCCCGGCCCGCCGCTTCAACGCTGGCCAGAAGCTGATCTTCTGGTCGGTGATCCTCGGCGGCATCGCCCTCTCGGTGAGCGGCATCGTCATGCTGTTCCCGTTCTCGACCGTCGAGATCAACGGCATCCAGTGGGCGCAATACATCCACGCCACGGTTGGCGTGGTCCTCATCGCCATCATGATCGCCCATATCTATATCGGCTCGCTCGGCATGGAGGGCGCCTACGACGCCATGGGCAGCGGCGAGGTCGATCTCGCCTGGGCGCGGGCGCATCACAGCGTCTGGGTCGAGGAGGAGCAGGCGCGCAACGCGAGCGGTCCTCAGCTCAAGGGTCGCGCCGTCCCGGCGGAATAGTCTCACTCCGCCGTCATTCCGGGGCGCGGAAGCTCGAGCCCGGAACCCACGACTGGCCGCCGCGCTTGTCCGTGGGTTCCGGGCTCTTCGCTTGCGAAGCCCCGGAATGACGATGACAAGGATTGACGGGCCGCATGCGCATCATCGGGCTGGCCGGGTGGAGCGGGGCGGGCAAGACGACGCTCCTCGTCAAGCTTATCCCCGAGTTCACACGCCGCGGCCTCACGGTCTCGACCGTCAAACACGCGCACCACGCCTTCGACCTCGACGAGCCCGGCAAGGATTCGTTCGAGCACCG
>DASQLE010000439.1:0-7555 GCA_035630175.1 Beijerinckiaceae bacterium | reverse complement strand
CATCATCGCCAAGCATCTCGGGCTCGCCGAGGCGCAGGTGCGCATCCTGTGCAAGGACGTCGGCGGCTCGTTCGGCATCAAGGTGCATGTCTATGCCGACGAGATGGCGACCGTGGCGCTGTCGAAGCTCCTCAGGCGCCCGGTCAAGTTCGTGGCGGACCGCATCGAGAGCTTCGTCACCGACATCCACGCGCGCGATCACCGGGTGCGCGGCCGCATCGGCGTGATGAAGGATGGGCGCATCACAGCCTTCGAGATCGACGACCTCACCGGCATCGGCCCGTATTCCATGTATCCGCGCACGAGCGCCATCGAGGCCAACCAGATCGTCAACCTGGTCGGCGGACCCTATACCTGCCGCCGCTACCGCGCCCGCGCCCGTGTCGTCTTCCAAAACAAGAACGTCATGTGCCAATACCGGGCCGTCGGCCATCCGGTCGCCTGCTCGGTCACCGAAGGGCTCGTGGATCTCGCGGCCCGCAAGATCGGCATGGATCCGGTCGAGATCCGGCGCCGTAACCTCATCGCGGACGACGCCTATCCGACCGACGCGGCCTCGGGGCTCAAGTTCGAGGCCTTGTCGCATCACGCCTCGCTCGACAAGCTCCTCGGCATGATGGATTACGCGGCGCTGCGCGCCGAGCAGGCGCGCTTGCGCGACCAGGGCATTCATCGCGGCATCGGCTTCGCTAGCTTCATCGAGGTGACCAACCCGAGCGCCGCCTTTTATGGCGTCGGCGGCGCGCGCATCTCCTCGCAGGACGGGGTGACGGTGCGGCTCGACGCCACCGGCGCGGTCATCTGCCAGTCGAGCGTCACCGAGCAGGGCCAGGGCGCGGAGGCGGTGACCGCGCAGATCGTCGCGACCGCCTTCGGCGTGCCGATCGAGCGCGTTCGCGTCATCACCGGCGACACCGACAACACGCCCTACGGCGGCGGCACCTGGGCGTCGCGTGCCGCCGGCATCGGCGGGGAGGCGGCGCTGCAGGCCGGCAAGGCGCTGCGCGAGAACGTGCTCAAGGTTGCCGGCACGATCCTGCAAGCGGCCCCGCACACCCTCGACATCCGCAACGGTCTCGTCATCGACGCCGACGGCGGGCGCGAACGCATCGGCCTCGACGAACTGGCGCGCATCACCTACTTCCGGCCGGACACGCTGCCGCCCGATTTCCAGGCGGAGCTCGTCGCCACCCGTCACTTCGTGCCGCGCAAATACCCCTTCGCCTTCACCAACGGCGTCCAGGCCTCCTATCTCGAGGTCGATACGGAGACCGGTTTCATCAACCTGCTGCGCCATTGGGTGGTGGAGGATTGCGGGACCATCATCAACCCGCAGCTCGTCGACGAGCAGATCCGCGGCGGCGTCGTGCAGGGGTTCGGCCCGGCCCTCTACGAGCACTGCCTCTACGACGAGCGCGGGCAGCTCCTGAACGGCAACATGGCCGATTATCTCGTGCCGATGGCGGCCGAGATGCCGGACATCGATGTCGGCCACGTGGTCTCGCCGACCCTCGAATCGGAGCTCGGCGCCAAAGGAGCCGGGGAGGCGGGAACGGCAGGCGCCGCCGCCGCGGTGGCGAACGCGGTCAACGACGCCCTGCAGCCGTTCGGCGTCGAGATCACCGCCATTCCGATCACGCCGGAGCGCGTGCTGCAGGCGCTCGGCCGGGTCTAGAGCATTGCCGTGCCGGCGCTTTTGGGTTCAACTGGGAAAAACGTTCACCAAGGGAAGGAAACAATGACAGGCTCTTCGTCCGACCTCACGCGCCGCCGCCTGCTCGGGGCGGCAGCAGCCGCCGGCGCCGCGCTGCCGCTCTCGTTCACCGTGACCCGGGCGCAGGAGGGGCCGATCCGGATCGGCTTTCCGGTGCCGCTCAGCGGGCCGTACAGCACCGAGGCCAACGACCAGGTGCGCTGCGCCCAACTCGCGGTCGATTTCTTCAACGACGCCGGCGGGCTGAAAGGCCGGAAGGCCGAGCTCGTGGTGCGCGACGACAAGCTCGATCCCGGCGAGGCGGCGACACGCTCGCAGGAGCTGATCGAGTCGGAGAAGGTCAATTTCCTGTGCGGCTCGCTGTCGGCCTCCGTGCAGCTCTCGGTCAACCAGGTCGCCAGCAAGCGCGGCGTGATCTACAACTCGATCAGCCAGTCCGACACCATTAGCGAGGCGTCCGATTTCACCAAATTCACCTTTCACGAGGCCCTCAATCCGCACATGACCTCGGGCGCGGTCGGGCGCTACGCCTTCGGCAAGCTCGGCGCCAAGAAGGTCGCCTATCTGATCGCCGACTACGCCTATGGACACGAGATGCTGCGCGGCTTCCGGCGCGTGGCCAAGGAGATGAACATCGAGGAGGCGGTCGAGATTCGCCATCCGCTCGGAACCAGCGATTATTCGACCTTCTTTCCCCGCATCCAGGCGGCGCGGCCGGACGTTCTCGTGATCGTCAATTTCGGCCGCGACCAGCTCAACTCCATCAAGCAGGCCAATGACTTCGGCCTCAAGCGGCAGATGAAGCTCGTTTCGCCGGTGCTCCTCGACACGCAGCGGCTGGCCGGCGGCGCCGCGCCGTTCGAGGGCGTCATCGGCGGTGCCAATTATTATTGGGCGATCGAGGACAAAGTGCCGTCCGCAAAGCGCTTCAACGACGCCTATCGCAAGAAGCACGGCGACGCCGTGCCGACCGCCTACGGTGCGCTCGGCTTTGCCGGCGTCCACGGGCTCCTCGAAGGCGTGAAGAAGGCAGGTTCGAGCGAAACGGACGCGGTCATCGCGGCCATGGAGCAGATGAAATACGACGCCTACAAGGGCGAGCAGTATTTCCGCAAATGCGACCACCAGGCCGTGCAGTCGGTCCTGGTGATCGAGTCGAAGCCGCAGGCGAAGATGAGCGGCAAGTGGGACATCTTCGACGTCGTTCATACTGAGGCCGCCGACGAGAAGGTGCTGCGCTCGTGCGGCGAGCTCGGGCACAAGGCGTAACGCCTCTCCCCTGGCGGGAGAGGCCGAGTCGCGCCGCAGGCGCGACCGGGCGAGGGGGGTAGCGCGACGCTTCCGGAAAGGTCGCGCAGTCACCCCCCACCCGCCCGGCTTCGCCTATTCGGTCTCCCCCATCGAGGGGGAAGGAAGAACCACATCATCGTCACATGACCCTCGACCTTTTCCTCCTGCAGCTCTTTACGGGCCTCGCCCTCGGCTCGATCTTCGTCCTGGTGGCGCTCGGCATCTCGCTGATCTTCGGCCTCCTGACGATCGTCAATTTCGCGCACGGGCAGTTCTTCATGCTCGGCGCCTATGCCGGCGCCTTCGCGCTCGGGGCGACAGGCAACTTCTGGCTGGCGCTCATCGCCGTGCCGCTCTCCATCGGTGCGCTCGGCATGCTGTCCGAGCGCTTTCTGGTGCGTCCGCTCTACGGGCGCGGCATCGATTACCCGTTGCTCCTCACCTATGGGCTCGGGCTGATCATCCTCGATGCCGTGCGCATCCTGGCCGGCACCGAAGGCATCCCTTTTCCGACGCCCGAGGCGCTGAGCGGCGCGGCCGATCTCGGCTTCTTCTTCTTCCCCTATTACCGGCTATTCCTGATCGCGATCACGGCCGTGCTGCTCATCGCGCTGTGGCTCTTCCTGGAGAAGACCTCGTATGGGCTCGTCATCCGCGCCGGCGCGCGCGATCAGGAGATCGTGCAGATCCTCGGGGTCAATATCGGGCGCGTCTGGCTGATCGTGTTCGGCATCGGCGTCGCCCTGGCCGGGCTGGCGGGCGTTCTGGCGGCGCCGATCCGCGGCGTCTTCCCGGAGATGGGCGTACCGGTCCTGGTCGAGGCCTTCGTCGTCACCGTCGTCGGCGGCATGGGCTCGCTGCTCGGCGCGGTGATCGCCGGCATCCTGGTCGGCATCACGGTCAGCTTCACCTCGTTCTACTTCCCGCAGATGGCGACCCTGTCCATGTTCCTCTTGATGGCGCTGGTCCTCATCTTCCGGCCGCGCGGGCTGTTCGGCCGCGCCGGGCTGATGGATTAGAGCCGATGGCGACCGACACGCTCACCGACAATCCCCAAGCGACGCAGGCGCGCGGGGGCCTGATCGACTGGGTCACGCGCCATCGCGTGCTCGTGGCGATCCTGTTCCTGGCGGTGTTCCCGTGGTTCGCGCCGTACAAGGCGCTCGCCGTGAACATCCTCATCTTCGGGCTGTTCGCCATGGGCTTCAACCTCGTCTACGGCTATGCCGGCATGCTCTCCTTCGGGCACGCGGCCTTGTTTGGGCTCGGCGCCTATGGCTGCGGCGTGCCGATCGTCAAGTTCGGCGTGCCCTGGTTCGCGGCTCTGCCGCTCGGCGTCGTCATCGCCGGCCTTGCGGCGGCGGTGATCGGCTGGTTCGCCACGCGCACGCGCGGCATCTACTTCGCGATGGTGACGCTCGCCCTGTCGCAGGTCGTCTACTACATCGTCTTCCAATGGGTGTCCCTGACCGGCGGCGAGGACGGCCTGCGCGGCGTCAACGTGCCGGCCGTCGACCTCTTCGGGCTGCGCATCAACCTGCTCGACCCGACCACCAAATACTACGTCATCCTGCTGTTCGTGGCCGGCGCGCTGGCGCTGTTCTCGCGCATCCTCAACTCGCCGTTCGGCGCCGTCATCGAGGCATTGCGCGAGAACGAGCGGCGGGCGCGCGCCTGCGGCTACGACGTGACGCGCGTGCGCTGGCTTGTCTTCGTCCTGTCCGGCCTGTTCTCGGGACTGGCCGGCGCGCTCTACGCGATCCACCTCTCCGTCGTGCCGATCGAGACGCTGCACTACTTCAATTCCGCCAACGTGCTCATGATGACGCTGCTCGGCGGCATGGGCACCTTCTTCGGCCCGTTTCTCGGCGCTTTCTTCTTCCTCCTCTTGCAGGACGTGATCGGCGTCGTCACCACGCATTGGCAGATCATCGTCGGCACGCTGTTCGTGCTGCTCATCCTGTTCTTCCCGCGCGGCATCTGGGGATCGCTGCTGCATTGGCTGCGGCCGTGACCCCGATCCTTCGCGCCGAGGGCGTCACCAAGAAGTTCGGCGGCTTCACCGCCCTGCAGGGCGTCAGCGTCGACTTCTTCTCCGACCGGCTCACCTCGATCATCGGGCCGAACGGGGCCGGCAAGAGCACCTTCTTCAACGTGCTGTCCGGCGCCTTCCCGCCGAGCGAGGGCAAGATCGTCTTTGGGGGCGAGGAGATCACCGGCCTGCCGCAGCACCGTTTCGCCCATCGCGGCATCGCCAAGTCCTTCCAGATCACTAACCTCTTTCCGCAGCTCAGCGTGCTCGAGAACGTGCGCGTCGCCGCGCAGGCGATGCGCACCAGCTTCGACATCTGGACGCCGCGCGGCCGGCTCTCCGAGCTGACCGACAAGGCCGAGGGGCTGCTCGCACTGGTCGGGCTCGGGCACCGGCGGCACGAGCCGTCGGGCAATCTCGCGCATGGCGACCAGCGGGCGCTCGAGATCGCGGTTGCGCTCGCCTGCGATCCGCGGCTGCTCCTCCTCGACGAGCCGACCGCCGGCATGAGCCCGGAGGAGGCCCGCCAGATGATGGACCTGATCCTGCGCCTCAACCAGGAACGCACCGTCATCACGGTGGAGCATCGCATGAAGCTGGTCATGGGCATCAGCGACCGCATCGTCGTCCTGCACCACGGTCAGCTCCTGGCCGAAGGCTCGCCGGACGACATCCGCCGCCACGACGAGGTGCGCCGGGTCTATCTCGGGCAGACGGTGTGAGCATGCTCGAGGTCGACAATCTCAACGCCTGGTACGGCCGCAGCCATGTTCTGCAAGGCGTCGCCTTGTCGGTCGGCAAGGGCGAAGCGGTGTGCATGATCGGCCGCAACGGCGCCGGCAAGACCACCACCCTGCGCTCGATCATGGGGCTCGTCGCCCGTCGCGAGGGCGCCATCCGCTTCAACGGCGAGAACATCATCGCCGAGCCGACGCATCGCCGCTTCGCACTCGGCCTCGCCTACGTGCCCGAGGAGCGCCGCATCGTGCCGGGCCTGACCGTTCAGGACAACCTGCGCCTCGGCCTCGTCGCCTCCGCCAACCGCTCGCGCGAGGCCGACGTGATCGACCGCATCGCCCAGACCTTCCCGCGCCTGAAGGAGCGCCTCGGCCAGGCGGCCGATACTCTGTCGGGCGGCGAGCAGCAGATGCTGGCCATCGCCCGGGCCATGGCGGCCGACCCCAAGCTCATCATGCTGGACGAGCCATCCGAGGGCATCATGCCGGTGCTCGTCGACGAGATGTTCGAGCTGTTCGCGCGCATGAAGGGGGAGGGGATCACGCTGCTCCTCGTCGAGCAGAACGTCGAGCGCGCCCTGCAGCTGGCCGACCGCGCTTATGTCATGGATCAGGGCGCCATCGTGCATACGGGCGATGCCAAGACGCTCCTCGCCGACAAGGCCATCCAGGAGCGCTACTGCGCGGTTTAGCCGGAGCCCTGCGGGCTGCGGTCATTGTCGGTTGACGTCTGGCGTCGCGGTCACGTCACGGCGCGCTCGGCAAAGGCCTCCGAGAACGGCACTCTCAGAACGACCTCGCCCGACCCATCGGCGATCTCGAAGGTCTCGTTATTCTCCTGGCTCTCGGGCGGCCGCTCGCTCCACGCGCGGCAGGCCATCTTGACCGCGTGCTTACGCGCCGCGTCGATGTCGGGCAGCTCCGCTCCGTCCGGATCGCGCGTCAGGTCGCCACCGCTGCGGACATGAAAGAAATAACGGGGCATGATCCCCTCCCGCTGACGCTCTTGAGCTTAAACCATGCTCGCGCCCTTGGTTCCGGCAACTGCATCTCTCAACGCCCCTCGTTCTGAGGTGCTGACCCCGGACTTGTCCGGGTCAGCCTCGAAGGACGCACGACCGTTGTGCGTGCTTCGAGGCTCGCCTTCGGCTCGCACCTCAGCATGAGGACATCGCGTTAGAGACCGAGGAGCTTGCGTGCGTTGCCGCCGACGATCGCCGTCACCGTGGCCTCATCGAACCCGGCCGACAGGACGTGGCCGATCGGGTCGTAATCGGCCATGTCGAACGGGTAGTCGGTGCCCATCAGGATGCGGTCGGCCCCGAACGTGTCGACGAGCGACCGGAGCTGGCCCGGCGTGAATACGACCGTGTCGAAATAGATCTTGCGCAGATAGGAGGTCGGCGGGTTCGGCAGGTCGGCGTGGCAATCGGAGCGCGCCCCCCAGGCGTGGTCGATGCGGCCCCAATAGCTGCCGAGATAGCCGCCGCCGTGCACGGCGAGGATCTTTAGGTTCGGGTGACGCTCCAGGACGCCGTCGAAGATCAGGTAATGCAGGGCGATGGTGGTCTCGAGCGGGTTGCCGATGACGTTGTTGAAGTAGAAGCGGCGCAGGCGCTCCGCATGCGTGAAGCCGTTCGGGTGGATGACGACGAGCGCGCCGAGCGCCTCGGCCTTCTTCCAGAACGGCGCGAAAGCCGGGTCGGACAGTTCCTTGCCGGCGACGTTGGTAAGGATCTGCACGCCCTTGAAGCCGAGCTTCGTCATGCAGCGCTCGAGCTC